>NZ_JBDFXP010000120.1:0-1102 GCF_040911965.1 Phocaeicola sp. RTP21359st1_B8_RTP21360_211022 | reverse complement strand
GCTCCGTTTCAGCAACGGCAGGTTCTCCGGAGTGAGCGACCCTGCCGGACGCACGGTACACGCCGCCACCGACACGAAGGGACGCGTCACGAGCCTGTCGTTCGTCACCGGCAAGGGAGAAGAGCGTCTGGTGTCGTACACCTACGACGAATCCGGCAACATGACGGGCATCACCGACGCCATGGACAAGACCACGGAGATGTCGTATAGCGGCCACCTGATGACGGAGAAGACCGACCGCAACGGCGACACCTACCGCTGGGAATACGACAGCAAGGGACGGTGCGTCCATACCTACGGCACGGACGGCATGATGGAGGGGCGCATCGAGTACCACCCGTCCGAAGGCTACAACCTCGTGACCGACTCCACGGGCGGCACGACCACCTACCGATATACACCCGACCAGCTTGTGACCTCCGAGATTGACCCGCTCGGCAACGAGACGCGCCACAGCTACACGGACTTCATGGAGCCTTACCGCACCATCGACCCAGAGGGCGGCGTCACGGGCTACAGTTACGACAATGACGGCAACCTCACCGGTGTCACGTACCCCGACGGCGGCGGCGAGATGTACATATACGACGACAAGGGACGGCTGAGCATCCATGTGGACCGTGAGGGCAACAAGACTGTCCGCCTGTACGACACGGAGCGTCCGCACCTTGTCAGCCGCTTCATAGACCGTGACGGCGGCGTCACGGAGTTCACCTACGACAGCCACGGCCAGCCCGTGGGCGTCGGCAAGGGAGACCGCCGCTCTGAACTGTCCTACGACAGCTCGCTGAACCTCGTGTCATGGCACGAGGACGGAAGGCTGCTCGGCGGCTGGAAGCATGATGCCAGGGGCAGGCTCATCGAGCGAAGCTCTCCCGGCAACCGCACGGAGTTCTACGTGTATGACGCCCTGGACCGCCTGCGGCGCATAGACGCCCGTGACGGTAACGTCATACACCTCGGCTACGACAGCTACGACAGCATCACGGAGGCGCGTGACGCGCGACGCCATGTCCGCATGGGCTACAACTCCGTGGGGAGCATGACATGGCGCGAGGAAGGCGGGAACAGGGTGAGCTTCCGCTACGACGGGATGGACCGC
>NZ_JBDFXP010000119.1:0-1112 GCF_040911965.1 Phocaeicola sp. RTP21359st1_B8_RTP21360_211022 | reverse complement strand
TGAACGTGAAAATACAACATCGCAACAGTCAGTCATATTTAATGAAGTAAAGCAGATAATTACAGATTTTGCAGAAAGCAATGAAATACTGCAAGAATTGGAAAAAATCGTAAACACTTGTCATGACAATGCCATGTACAAGCTCAAGGAAGATTTTCCGACCATGAAAACTTCTGACACCAGGCTGTTATGCTATATTTTTGTAGGATTCTCACCACAAGTAATTAGCTTATTCATGAAGGATACGGTGGCTAACGTATATGCTCGAAAATCACGGCTCAAATCACGTATCAAATCTGCAAAAATAGTAAATAAAGAACTGTTTTTAAATCTTTTGGGATAAAACGGTACATTATTTACGGTAATATATTTTTGACAGGTAAAGGCGCATTTCAGTAATTATATGGATAAAACAAGGAATATGCTTGGCGAGATGAAATAACTATACACAATCCATCTTATAAGTTGTGATCAAGAAAAACAATATCAAAACAGATTTGAACAGTCTTCTTAAAAAGGCAAACAATCTACTTTTGCTTATATATTTGGAGAAGTAGCTAATTTGAAACATAATGCTTTAAATATATCTGACGGATACAATTCAGGAACAGATAACAGTTTATTTTTTTATTATATAAGAACATGCAAAAAAAGAATTTATTCGGAATACTTATTTTAATTGCTTATTTCGCTTCCTGTAATCAAATACATAAAACCCACTATGAGAATGGATGGTATCACATCCTATCACAGCAAAAAGACAGTATTGCTAAAGAGTCTATTGTAACAGTAAAAGATTTTGTTTCGTTACGAATGGATTCTGATGAAAATGGGACATGCGTAATTGTGGGGCAAATAAGCAAGCATAAACTAAAAAAATGGGCAAAAGAAACAGAAAAGGCAATTGGCAAACATATAGCTTTTGTACTTGACGATACGGTAATCACAAATCCAAAGGTGAATGCAAGAATTGAAAACGGTGTTTTTCAAATATCGTTACCTCATGGCTACGATTTAAAAAACATATATAATAAACAATACTTCGGTAAATTTTTACCGAAAAATTAAAAGTTAAACAATAAAACCGGCAAAAGTCGGTTCGGAAACACTAA
>NZ_JBDFXP010000118.1:0-1169 GCF_040911965.1 Phocaeicola sp. RTP21359st1_B8_RTP21360_211022 | reverse complement strand
CAAGTATTGGAAAAGATGCTTGAAGGTGAAATGGATGCCCATTTGGGATATGAAAAGAATTCTGTGATAGGAAATAACACTGGCAACTCCCGAAATGGCAGTTATCCGAAGAAAATCCAAACCGAACATGGAGAGTCTGTCATTTCTATTCCACGTGACCGTAACGGCCAGTTTGAGCCGATAGCAGTGCCTAAACATGAAAGCCGTGGACTTTCTATAGAAAAGCTCGTTATCTCCCTATATGCCAAAGGAATGAGCGTTTCTGACATAGAGGAAGAGATGCGTGAGATTTATGAAATAGAGCTCTCTACATCTGCCATTTCCATCATTACCAACAAGGTCAATCAGGCTGCCCAGGAGTGGCAGAACCGTCCCCTTGATCCTGTTTACCTGATAGTCTGGATGGATGGTATTGTCTTCAAGGTACGGGATAACGGTAAGATCATAAACAAGACCGTTTACCTTTGCGTCGGACTGAAACAGAACGGTCTGAAGGAAGTCCTTGGCATGTGGGTTGGCAAATCGGAAAGCTCTTCTTTCTGGATGGGTGTCCTGACTGATTTAAAAGCCCGTGGGGTGCAGGATATCCTGATTACCTGTACTGACAATCTGAATGGATTTACGGATACTATCCGCAGTATATTCCCTCAGTCATCCACTCAAATCTGTGTGGTACATCAGATCAGAAACTCCTGTAAATATGTGGTTTATAAAGATAAGAAAGAGTTTACGGCAGATATGAAGAATATCTATAATGCACCCAACAAAGAGGTTGCAGCCACAGAACTTGACAATCTGGAAAAGAAATGGGGAGGAAAGTATCCTTATGCTATACTTTCATGGAGAAACAACTGGGATGATTTGACTGTTTTCTTCCAGTTCCCGCTGGAAATCAGAAAAATAATCTACACAACCAATCTCATTGAAAACCTGAACGGAAAAATCAGAAAGTACACGAAATCAAAGCTTTCATTCCCTTCGGATGATGCAGTCAAAAAGACCGTTTATCTTTCACTTATGGAGATTGAGAAGAAATGGACACAGCCGATTCATAACTGGGGCTTGATTATGAATCAATTTATGCTTATTTTTGAAAACAGAATCCAGATATAAGAACAAACTTACAGCTGAATCCTGTTTCCATTTACACAAAATTTTGGACAGTGTCT
>NZ_JBDFXP010000117.1:0-1223 GCF_040911965.1 Phocaeicola sp. RTP21359st1_B8_RTP21360_211022 | reverse complement strand
CCATAAGTGAAAGATACACGTTTTTTTTTACGGCATCGTCCGACGGGAATGAAAGCTTTGATTTGGTGTACTTTCTGATTTTTCCGTTCAGATTCTCAATAAGATTTGTGGTATAGATTATTTTCCTGATTTCCAATGGGAACTGGAAGAAAACAGTCAGATCATCCCAGTTGTTTCTCCATGAAAGTATGGCGTATGGATACTTTCCTCCCCATTTCTTTTCCAGATTGTCAAGTTCTGCGGCAGCAACTTCCTTATTAGGTGCATTGTAGATATTCTTCATATCCGCCGTAAACTCTTTCTTATCCTTATAAACGACATATTTACAGGAGTTCCTGATCTGATGTACCACACAGATCTGAGTGGATGACTGGGGGAATACGGTACGGATGGTATCTGTAAATCCATTCAGATTGTCAGTACAGGTAATCAGTATATCCTGCACTCCACGAGCCTTCAAGTCGGTCAGGACACCCATCCAGAAAGAGGAACTTTCCGATTTGCCGACCCACATGCCAAGGACTTCCTTCAGGCCGTTCTGTTTCAGACCGACACAAAGATAGACGGTCTTGTTTATAATCTTGCCGTTATCCCGTACCTTGAAGACGATACCATCCATCCAGACTATCAGATAGACCGGATCCAGAGGACGGTTCTGCCATTCCTGCGCAGCCTGGCTTACCTTGTTTGTAATAATGGAAATAGCTGATGTAGAGAGCTCTATTTCATAAATCTCACGCATCTCCTCCTCTATATCGGAAACACTCATTCCTTTGGCATACAGGGAGATAACAAGCTTCTCTATAGAAAGTCCCCGGCTTTCATGCTTGGGGACTGCTATCGGTTCAAACTGCCCGTTGCGGTCACGCGGAATGGAGATGACAGACTCTCCATGTCCGGTCTGAATTTTCTTCGGATAACTGCCATTCCGGGAGTTGCCGGTGTTGTTCCCTGCCACGGAATTCTTCTCATACCCCAAATGGGCATCCATCTCACCTTCAAGCATCTTTTCCAATACCTGCGCATGCAACTGATTCAGAAACCTGCTCACATCCGCTTCTGTCTTGAACTGGCTAAGGAACTCCTTGCTTAATACCTCATCAGGCACTACTTGATTCTTTTCTTTCATAATCTTTTTCATTTGGTAAATGTATAAAATAAAAAATACGGAACTCGATTTTGAATCCCGTATTTTCCATTTACACAAAATATTTTATAGTGCC
>NZ_JBDFXP010000116.1:0-1263 GCF_040911965.1 Phocaeicola sp. RTP21359st1_B8_RTP21360_211022 | reverse complement strand
ATAGTAATTTTGTAACAAGTTATGGATGGAGCTCTTTTCAATTAGAATACAGCGCACTTTTCAATTAGTATCTACACTCACTTTCTTTACCTGCGGTAAAGGTGCCTCCGTTTGCATTTCCGGACGGATATGCCAAGTGTGCCTGTCTGATGGCGGAGTCGGGACGATTTCATGAGATACCCCGGCATGGAGACTTTCTTTCTGGGATTCTTTTCCCTTTCCGTCTTCTTCCAGTACTGGCTCTTGTTTAGGAGCCAGTTCCAACTGTATCTTGCGGTCAAGAGCGGAAAGTTCGGATTTCAGTTGTTTCAGTTCCTCCTCCTTCTTCCACGTCTTGCCCGCTATCTCCTGCAACTGCGGTATCTCACGCTCCAGCACCTCGTTCTTTTCCTCGTACTGCTTGATAATCGCCGGGATACGCTCCAACGCATTGAGGAAGTTCAAGGCGGCGGCATGGGTGTCCGCCATCGCCAAATGCCCGTTGTTGTAGGTGTACTTGTAGTTACCCTCGACATGGAAACGGTTGTCGATGAACTCCAACCCCTCGCTGAGCGTCCGCTCGCTCACCACCTTGATGGGGAAGCCGTACAATTCACCGATACGCTGGGGTACTCCGCCTGTCGTGGCGTTCTTGGCTATATCCTGCAACCGCTTTCCGATGGCCTTTTCATCGGTGGTGTCCAGCCCGTCAATCTTTATCAGGTTGAGCCGGTTTCCGTCCTTGTCGATCTGTGCGGCAGCGGTGAACTTCTCCCAATCCTCCGTCATGGCGGCGATAATGGCTTGGTTGTTGCGCAGAGCGGTTGTCTTGCTTTCCAGCTTCAGTTCAGAATCGCGCTTGCCCCTGTTGAACGACTTGCGCTCACCCTCCAGCGAGGCGATTTTCTTTTCGAGCTTCGCCTTGTCCAGCAAGTCCGTGTTGCCCGACAGTATCGCCATGTATTCTGAGAAGTTCATGCCCGACTTCTCGTCCATCGCCCCCTCGTCGATGGTTCGTGCGCCCATCGCGCCGGACTTCAACTGCGATATGAACGTCTGCTTGCAGTGCAACAAGTTGAACTTGTACGAGTCCAGCGACTTCTCCACGGCATAGATGATGACGTCCACCTTGTTGTCCGCGTACAGCTTGGCAATCTCGTTGCCTTTCCTGACCGCCCGTCCGTCACGCTGGGCGAGGTCGGACGGCCGATCGGGTAGGTCAAGGGCATTACTGCCCTCTTCCCCCCTCAGAACCGTACGTGAGGGTTTCCCCTCATACGGCTC
>NZ_JBDFXP010000115.1:0-1473 GCF_040911965.1 Phocaeicola sp. RTP21359st1_B8_RTP21360_211022 | reverse complement strand
CAATAGTTCGTTAAAAATTCGCCACGCCTAAGCGGCTCTGGCAGTAAATAAAATGAGTTCTTTGAAAAGTTTGTCAATAACTTGCGGGTCTGGGCTAATCCCAAACACGCAAATAAATCGTTCAAGCATATAAGCATTGTGTATGAATGACTTGCAGGAGGATATGGAATAGGTTATTCCGAGCCTCTTACATGCCGCTTTGGCCAAGTTGACAGCAGCAAGCGATGCATTGAAGTGAAAATCCAATTTCCTGAAGTCGGTAGACTGGCAGTTGGTGATTCCTGCATGCTGCTTGCCATCTCTAAAGCAAAATTCCAACTGGAACCTGGTTCTGTAATAATCCAGCACCTCGCGTCCATCCATGGAATCGTCTGTAGAGAAGTAAAGCTGCCACTTGTCTGTCCTCCCGTCCATCGGATACCAGATGGCTAAGGAAACATACCTTTTGAGAGCTTTTGCATATACCCTCAATCCGTATAGCTTTCCCTTGTTCACCTCGTATTCCTTGCACCGGGTCAAATCCAAATTGGCAAAGTCAATCCTGCCGTCAAACCACTTGGGATGACCACGTTTTCCTGTTTTCTGTTCCAATGCCGGATAGTACAGGACAACATCATTCCTAAAGCGGCTGATGACATGGAAACCGTTCTCACACATAGGTGTTATGAATGTTTCCTTGGAAAAGAATGCGTCTGCAACCACCGTTTTGGATATGCTTTGCAGCTTGTCTTTTCTGCTGATAAGATAGCTGCTGTACCAGTCAACGAGGCTCTTGTCCATATTATCCAAGGTCTTACAATCCGGCGTCTGAATGGAACCTAAAGTCATGCATTCATGATTGTCGATGTCAATGACACCGATGCCCATGATTTCCAGTCCACGCTTGTATTCTCCTGCACAACCGGACCAGAAGTAACCTATCCAAGGTGTCTTCTTGCCTGATTTGGGAATATAGGAAGGATCGATGGCGATGGCTTTTCTTTTGCCTGTGAGATGCTTGCTGATGATAGAGCCGTTGAACGCAAACCAGTCGAAAGTTTCATGCTCAAAAAGGTTACGATAAGTCTGTTCTGAGAAACAGCCATATCTGCCCAATTGGAGGAAGTTTATACGATCCGGGATGGCCATGAATAATTTCATGGTGTCCATGAACGTTTTTTCAAAAGGTTTTTGTATATTCGCTACTGATTTGAGAGCCGACAGGCACTCGGATTGGTATTGCATAAGGAGTGTTTCTTTAGTCATAATCAGAAGAGTTGAGAGACTTCTAATTTACTAAAAAACCAGCGAATTATGCAATACTTTTTTACCTTTATTATCAGCAGGTTAGCACATTTTTTTCAGCACATTTCTTCATGCTTAACCATTCGTTTTTGACAACATTTCAATGACCTCTTTAGTGTTTCCGAACCGACTTTTGCCGGTTTTATTGTTTAACTTTTAATTTTTCGGTAAAAATTTACCGAAGTATTG
>NZ_JBDFXP010000114.1:0-1625 GCF_040911965.1 Phocaeicola sp. RTP21359st1_B8_RTP21360_211022 | reverse complement strand
TCCACGGGTTAGAATCCAAACAAATAAAGGGTCGTATTTCAACAGCGGCTCCACAAATACTGGCGTACCTGCTTCAAAGCCTCCGACCTATCCTACACATCACGTGCCCAGATTCAATGATAAGCTATAGTAAAGGTTCACGGGGTCTTTTCGTCCCATCGCGGGTAATCGGCATCTTCACCGATACTACAATTTCACTGAGCTCACGGTTGAGACAGCGTCCAGATCATTACACCATTCGTGCAGGTCGGAACTTACCCGACAAGGAATTTCGCTACCTTAGGACCGTTATAGTTACGGCCGCCGTTTACTGGGGCTTCAATTCAACGCTTCTCTTATCGATGACATCTCCTCTTAACCTTCCAGCACCGGGCAGGTGTCAGGCTGTATACTGGATCTTTCGATTTGGCACAGCCCTGTGTTTTTGTTAAACAGTTGCCTGGACCGATTCTCTGCGCCCTCCCATAAAAGGGTAGGGACCCTTTATCCCGAAGTTACAGGGTCAGTTTGCCTAGTTCCTTAACCGTGAATCACTCAAGCGCCTTAGAATATTCATCCCGACTACGTGTGTCCGTTTGCGGTACGGGTACCTACAGGATTAAGTTTAGCGGATTTTCTCGGCAGCATGCTTACGCGCACTATTGCCTTGTCCCGAAGGACGCGGCATACTGTCAGGTTCGGATCTCATGGTGGATTTGCCTGCCATGATCGACTCCTACACCCTTCAACCATCTATTCCGTCAGATGGCGGCACTGTCACTACTGCGTCTCCACGTCACTCCTGAAGGTAGTAACGGAATATTAACCGTTTCTGCCATCGGCATCGCCGTTCGGCTGAGCCTTAGGACCCGACTGACCCTGATCCGATTAGCGTTGATCAGGAAACCTTAGTCTTTCGGCGAGGGGGTTTCCCGCCCCCTTTATCGTTACTTATACCTACATTTGCTTTTCCAGACGCTCCAGAATACCTCACGGTACGCCTTCGACGCTGACTGGAATGCTCCCCTACCGATCATATTAATGATCCCACTGCTTCGGTAGACAACTTAATACCCGATTATTATCCACGCCCGACTCCTCGACTAGTGAGCTGTTACGCACTCTTTAAATGAATGGCTGCTTCCAAGCCAACATCCTAGCTGTCTTAGCAGTCAGACTTCGTTAGTTTAACTTAGCTGTCATTTCGGGACCTTAGCAGGTGGTCCGGATTCTTCTCCTCTCGGGCACGGACCTTAGCACCCATGCCCTCACTCCTGCGGTAGAACTGATGCGCATTCGGAGTTTGTCAAGACTTGATAGGCGGTGAAGCCCTCGCATCTTATCAGTCGCTCTACCTCACATCAGTAACCCGCAAGGCTGCACCTAAATGCATTTCGGGGAGTACGAGCTATCTCCAAGTTTGATTAGCCTTTCACCCCTACCCTCAGCTCATCCAGAAGCTTTTCAACGCTTATTGGTGCGGTCCTCCAGCTGGTGTTACCCAGCCTTCAACCTGGCCAAGGGTAGATCACTTGGTTTCGCGTCTGCCACTGCCGACTATACGCCCTGTTCAGACTCGCTTTCGCTTCGGATACGTGTGTCGTCACACTTAACCTTGCCGGCAAAGGCAACTCGTAGGTTCATTA
>NZ_JBDFXP010000113.1:0-1796 GCF_040911965.1 Phocaeicola sp. RTP21359st1_B8_RTP21360_211022 | reverse complement strand
GAGGCTGTCTCAAAATGAGACGGCCTTTTTTTGTGTTTGCAAAAAAATCGGGCAAGTCCTAACTTCGCTCAGTCAGAACTTGCCCGTCTCCCTAATTTTTTGTATCTTAGGGAATCAAGTCAAGATATCCCAAAGATAATGTTTAAAAGTTATACATCCAACGATAATCTGCTTTTACCTCCGTGTTTAGGCGATTTTATTCCCCAGAACGATCCGGTCCGGGTTGTTCACCGTATCATTGAACAGATAAACCTTGAAAAACTTTACCGCAGGTATTCTCCCCAAGGCTGTTCTGCATACCACCCTCGCATGATGCTTCAGATTCTGGTCTATGCTTATCTGCGTAATATCTATTCCAGCCGTCGCATAGAAGAATTCTGTCGCAATGACATCCGCTTCATGTGGCTTACCGGCAATGTGACTCCTGACCATAATACCATCAACCGTTTCCGCAGCAGCCGGCTGAAGGATGTACTCAAGACAATATTTGCCACCATCGTAAAGTTCCTTGTGGCGGAAGGTTTTGTAAGTCTGGATGTGGCCTGTACCGACGGGACGAAGATGGAGGCGGATGCCAACCGTTATACGTTCGTCTGGGGTAAGTCCATACATACGCGTATATCCAGAATCGCGGAACAGCTTGAAGAGATATGGCAGTACGCCGAGTCCGTCACCAAGCAGGAACTGCGTGATTCCGCACCCATCACATATCAGGATATCACTCCGGAGAAAGTGGAAAAGGCACTTTGCCAGATAGATGATGCCCTGAACGGAGTGGATGCAGACAGGAAAATGAAAGCGAAGGTAAGACGTGTAAGGAAGTCATGGCCCGAACAGCTCAGGAAATATGAATCACAGGGAAAGATACTTGACGGACGCAACAGCTACTCAAAGACAGACAATGACGCTACTTTCATGCGCATGAAAGAGGACCACATGAGGAACGGACAGCTCAAACCCGGATATAATCCCCAGATCAGTACCAACAGACAGTTCATTCTGAACTATACCATCCATCAGTGTGCCGGTGATACCTCCACCTATCCCCTGCATATGGATAATTTCCATTCCCTTTACGGCAGATACCCTGACGTATCTGTCTGTGATGCCGGATACGGAAGCGAGGAGAACTATCTGTACGCCTTCAGACATGGCATTGAAACCTTTATAAAGTACAACAATTTTCATAAGGAACAGAAAAGGAACTTCCGGAACGACCCGTTTCTCTCTGCCAACTTTTATTATAATGAAGAAACCGACGGCATGTACTGTCCGATGGGACAGAGAATGGAAAGACTCTCCGATGCAAGGCGGATAACAGACAACGGTTTTGTGCAGACCATCTCAAGATACAGGGCACGTAACTGCAAAGGCTGCCCGCTAAGATGCCGGTGTCACAGAAGCCGGTCGGAAAGAATTGTGCAGGTAAACCATCGTCTGAGGAAAATCAAGGAAAGGGAACGTGAAAAACTGCTCTCTGATGAAGGCCTGAAATATCGCAGCCAGCGACCGCAGGATGTGGAAGCCGTATTTGGAAACCTCAAGAACAACAAGCACTTCAAGAGGTTCCATCTTCGTGGGCTTAAGAAGGTTGAAATTGAGTTCGGCCTGCTGGCCATTGCACATAATCTTGCAAAAGTAGCCTCTTAGGGGGCTTATGGCAACGAAAAAAAAAGTTTGAAAGGATGAAACCTTCAAAAGTAAGTTTATAAACTCCTTTTTTGAGAAAAATCCAAATGACTTCAATTGGAGATGAAACAAAAGAGGCCATCTCAACTCTATTTTGAGACAGCCTC
>NZ_JBDFXP010000112.1:0-1991 GCF_040911965.1 Phocaeicola sp. RTP21359st1_B8_RTP21360_211022 | reverse complement strand
ATGCTTGCCGGGGTGAGGACTCCCGACGGAAGGACGGTCACGTTCGGCTATGACGCCCTCGGCAGACGGGTGTCAAAAAGGACGGGCGACAGTGTGCACCGTTTCGGCTGGGACGGCAACGTGGTGCTGCACGAATGGGACATTGAGGAAGCCCAGAGGCCGAAGCTCGTCACGGACGAGACCGGGCGCGAGGAATACGACGGCACGGAGAAGCCGGCCAACCTCGTGACATGGGTGTATGACGGAACGTCGTTCACGCCTGTGGCGAAGGTCACGGACGGGGAACGCTACACGATAGTGCATGACTACCTCGGTACACCGACGCAGGCATACGACAGCAAGGGAGAACTTGTCTGGGAGATGCTGCTGGATGTGTACGGAGAGGTGAAGGAATGCCACGGGGACCGAACGCTCGTGCCGTTCAGATATCAGGGGCAGTACGAGGATGAAGAAACAGGACTGTATTACAACAGGTTCAGGTACTACTCGCCTGAAATGGGGATGTATATTTCTTCTGACCCCATTGGGCTGGAGGGAAATAATCCGACACTCTATGGATATGTTTACGATATCAATAATATGGTGGACATATTTGGATTGAAATGTTGGAAAACAGCTAAGAAAAATTATTGGAAAACGAAATATGCTGATGAGATGTTAAATCCAACAGGAAAATACTCTCCTAACAATTTAGCTTTAATGAAACGAGGAAATGCTCCTAAAATAAAAGTTGAAGTATCTGATGCTTTGGGAAATAAAAATATTGTTGATGTTCCTATTGAATTGCATCATACAAGTTTACCTCAAAGGTTAGGTTCTTCTAAAGCTAATGAAGCATGGAATTTGACAGAAGTTACACCTTGGGGACATGCGAGTATGGATCCTTATAGAAATTTAGGAGATAATTTCAATTTAGTACGAATTATTAATGGAACAAATTCTTGGTGAAATGGAAGCGAATAATATAATAAATGGGCTAAAACATCTGTCAGAAGGACTATTCCTGCCTGAAGGATGGATTGATTGGTGGAAACAAAATGAAAAGTTTGCGAAACAATTCTTGTCATCACGGTGGTATTTGAAGATAAAGCCTAAGATGTCACAAGGTTTAATAGGTGCCACACTAATATCTCAAAATGCGGCTCGTGAATACTTAAAATCTATAAATCAATCTTATAACGAAAATTCACAAATCAATTATGTGGAAGGATGGAGAAAGCAAATAGATGATATCTCCTTGAACTATGACAAAGTTGATATTATTGATTTTGACTTGAAATTTACCAAGTTGAAGCAAATTTACCCAAACTTGTTCGCCGTAATAAAAAAACACTTACTGCAAAAGGATGTTGTGGAAAATAATTTAACCGAAGAGAAACTAACCTCATCATTCTTTTATAAATTATTACATAGTGATGTTATTACATTTTTTTATTGTATTTCACAATTAAAGATGGAAGGTGTTTTTATTGATTTTAACATGTTAGAATTGCGAGATGAGTATGTCAAATTTGGTGAATTATGGTTGAATAGTGATGGAGATGAGTTATATATCAAACCTCATGAACCTTCTGTATATTTTCATGATATAGGGAAAAATCAAATACATATTATAAATAAATCATTTAATTTATTTATTGAAAATGATTTGAGTCGCTTTATTTCTGAAAATGTTTAGTTTTTTGCTCTGTATGGTTCGGCTATCTTATTTTATATTATGGTGGAATACAATGCTGGGGATTGCATTAACAATGGATAGATAAAGTTTGTAAAAACCAATTTAATCAGTTATATTGTTTGCCATAATTCTTCAAAAAAGAAAAAATGGAAACTTTGGAATAGAACTAATTCAATAGCTATAATTTAATACAGTAAATGTTACTTGCGGACAGTCATATCACTATGGTAGTCGGGGTTGACGTCCATGTGACGACAGCTCCCCCCTTCAATCCCATCCACCCTTACATAGGTATGGTGATGGACCCCGCCGA
>NZ_JBDFXP010000111.1:0-2027 GCF_040911965.1 Phocaeicola sp. RTP21359st1_B8_RTP21360_211022 | reverse complement strand
CGAACAGTACTTTGCAGGCGAACTTTAAACAATCTGTTACGATTATAAATGTCTCTTTCAAAGATGAAGTTTTAATGGGACAATTAACCAGATCTGTTTCTGTTACCTCAGGTCATTCAGCGACTTACACTGTTTATGGTGTTGAAATCACAGAACGGGAAGATGATAGAGGAAATTACGACTCTTGGGAGGAAAATTATACCTTTGCAGTCACATCGGGATCTCCAGCATCACGATTGGATAGTTATGACAGATATAACGGTGAGGTGTCTGAGAGCATGACCAGCAAAGAAAAATCATTCACTTTGGTTGTGGATGGTGTCACTGTTTGCTCCAATGAACCTATTTCAAATGTTGGCAAAGTTGATAAGGTAATTGGAAACTATAGGTATATTTTTTGATCTAATTTCGCATTACAGATGAGGTTATGTCAGTGTTTTGACACCTCATCTTTCTCTGCCAAACTATTGGATACTTAAAATAGATTTTCACAATGTACTGGCAGTTATGAACGGCAACATAAAAATTAAAAAGAGCAACTGTTCATCTCGGACAGTTGCTCCTGTAAAAACGGTTCAATATTAGTAAAAAACGACAATCTTTATGAATGAAATTATTTATAAAGACCCTGTATCTTTTGATAAGAACTGTTCTCTTCTTATGAGGGCAAATTCAGTTCTTTATCAAGAAAGACGCAAAATATATTATTTCAGTATTTCACCTTTCTCATTGAAGAACACCGTACTTTCAGCTCCCTCCTTGTCTGTCAGAACAACCTGATAAGTCTTGCTGCCATCCTCTGCCGCTTCCACCGCCGCTTCCTTGACGGTTGATTCCGCAAAATTTTTGGCAATTGCTTCCGTTACCGCTGCCGGAAGGTCTTTCACTTCAATAGGGGTGAAATCATTTACTGCCATGACTGTTTCAACACCTGAGGTCAAATTTTCGGCAAATGCCACTGTTGTTCCTAATCCCATTACCAATGCTACTGCAACAAAAAATTTTTTCATAATCTTATATTTTTAATGGTTATTGTTTTACGATAATGATAGGACAATTCCCATGCCAAAAGAATATTTATTCTGATTATCAGTCAATTGTCATTTTTTTATTATGTAAAAAATGGAAATAATCCTCATATAGTGTGGTCTGATGTAGAATGTTTCCACACTTATAAAAATAGGCAGGAATTCCGCCTATTTTGTGCGTAAAACCAAAATCTGTTGCACATTAACTTCTGTTACAGGTCCTTTTTTATTTTGTATGACAAGATAAAGGCTATCATAACAAGAGGCTGTCAAGTCATTTTTTTAAGACAGCCCTTGTATTTTATCTGATAGTGGGCATGAATACAATGTTAATAGTTATATCCTTTGTCGCTGTAAATGAATATGAACCGGCTGATGTCTGGGAGTATTCCCCAAGATCGTCCAAAGCCTGCCATCCGGTAGTAAAGAAACCTCTCAGATAGTTATATCTCCAGCGGTCACCTTCTCCCGGTACGGCATAATCCGCACCATCCGCATATATTGTTACCCGGTCTCCATATGAGAACTCACGGGTTTGCTGACCGGAACTCAGACCGGTAGCAGAAAAGCCAATTCTGAAATCACCGTGCGTATACAAGGAGAAAGAATTGTTACTCCACATGCCAGTCTGTATAGTCACCTTTATAGGATTGTCCGCTTTGAAATCGTATACGAATCTGCTTCCATCAGGATAACGGCTGTAATCATTGTACGTAAATAAATATTGACCATATTGTCCGGAGGGTATCCCGTTGCCATTCACATACCATTCATCCTCTCCATATTTCCAACCGGATTCCGGCTCTGGAGATATCAGGTAACCACCTCGTTCCAAGTTTTCATCATCCGGTGAAAGATTCAATACTATTTCTGAAGCAGATGGCAGCAATGTGGTTTCACCACGTTCATCAAAGACATCCAGTTTGCCTCTTCCTGTCCGGATGGAGAAATAGAACGTTTTACCGGCTTTTGAAAAGTTCGCCTGCAAAGTACTGTTCG
>NZ_JBDFXP010000110.1:0-2032 GCF_040911965.1 Phocaeicola sp. RTP21359st1_B8_RTP21360_211022 | reverse complement strand
GTATATAATATCCCAGTGGAAGAAGTTGCAGGGAACGGAATCGGATGCCCGTTTTCAGAAATATGAGAAGGTGAGAGACTTGGAAAATAGTGCGCTGGAGCTGTTTAAATATTCTTCAAAGGCTTCTGTTTCGGTAACGAAATCAAAGAAAAAGAAGGGTGAGAAGGCAAAGATTGACAAGGTAGAAATCAATTATCAAGCGTTGGATAAGATTTATACTGCTATGCACGGCATGCAACGCATGAGTAGTTTTGGTCGGTTCCGGGAAATGATAGGGGATGAAGCGTTGAACGAGTTCCGGGATGAAGATTTAGAGTTGAATGTGGAGGGGTTGAATGTGGGTGATGGTGTTTATACCTGGTATATGTCTGTGAGAGACCGTGTGGCTGATTGGTTTAACATGGATACGGGAGAGGCGTTGTGTTGTTATGAGGTTACGGGTAAAGATGAACTTCTTCAGGAGATTTATCTTGAAGAGAGAGAGGTTCCTCCGGAGTAGTAGTTGAGTTAGTTTTAGTCCGTTTTGTATGGGGTTAATTCGTTATGTTCTCTGTGCATAAAAGGGTCTCCAAATTCTCCGGTTCTGTCGTAGTAAGAGAATTTGTTTTTTGTCAGTTCGTCTATGTCCCAGTAGTGGTTTCCTCCGAAATATATGGTGCTGAAACTTGGGTCACCGAAAGACCATGCGGCATTAACGTCAGCTTTGCTTTCGTTGCCGTTCTTGTCTATTTTTATGGTTGTTATTGTGTAAGTTCCGTTTCTATTGAATTTGTATAAGCCTTGATAGGTTGTTCCATCATCGTGGGTTATGGGTTTGGTTGCCCAAGTGATGTTGCATATAAGGGATATAATGCCTTCTTCTCCGTTGGTGTAGTAACCGCTTTTTTCGACACATCCGGAGAATAGGAGTATAGAGAGTGTAGTGAAAGTAAGTATTGTTGCTATTTTCATGACTATTTTCTTTGACGTTTATACAAAAGTAGGAAAGATTTCATTAACTTTGAGCCGTTATTTGGTTTATTAACTTTTAAAAAAGGAGGAGCTATGAAGAAATTTTTATCAATAGCGTTAGGACTTTTTACTACATTGGCGGTTTGTTCGTGTAGCGATGATGAGATTACAGAACCTGTCGTAAGTAACACTAAGTCGGACATGGAAATACTTTCTCGTTTTGTTGATGTGAACGAGGAAACGAATGAGTATTATATTAATGAGAACAAGAAAACGCGAGCTTTGTCTTACGTTACTGGTTCGGATTGGGCAGATTTGGAAAAAGTTAGTCCTTTGAGTGTAGAAAAGTATAAAAATGATTTGCAAGTATTGAATGCGCAGGTAGCAAGTGCCATTGCAAATCCGAATACTGCTTATATGGTATTTTCTGTAAACGGAAAAACATTAGTAAAGAAGGTAAAAGAAGATGTTGGGTTTGATTTTTCTGTTTCTGATTTAAAGGGACAAGAAACAAGAGCTATTTATCCAACTCTTAGTATTTTTGGTGGTACACAAAATTCTACGGGGGTATTTTATGACTCAAGTCAGACTATGAATATGGATGTGCGAGTTAATGACATTATAACATTTAACTACTACTTCTTTGAAATTTTGAATTCAAATGCAAAGCCAAATCCTGATGATAATATTTTAACTCCGGAAAGTGTTGCATTTAGTGGTACTGGTCAGTTATGGAATACAAGGTTTACTTGGACTTCTTATTGGGATGCAAATGAGCCGGGTAAAGGGTTTAAATGGGAATTTAAAGGAAAGGGAACAACACCTTCTTCTGGTTTCATAGCTGATTGTACATTTAGTAAATAATTAATTTTCTAATACATTGAGAGGTGGATATTGGTAAGATATCCACCTCTTTTGTTTCTATAAATGGAGTTTGTTGCCTGTGTTAAGTCCCATAGCTTTTTGTAGTTTATTCCATAGTTCGAGAAAGAAAGTTTTGAAGTAGGTGTTATTCATCCAAATGGTTGTTAGCCCGTTTCGGCTTTTGGCTATGTCTATCTTGACATTTCTTACTTGGTGC
>NZ_JBDFXP010000109.1:0-2132 GCF_040911965.1 Phocaeicola sp. RTP21359st1_B8_RTP21360_211022 | reverse complement strand
CGTGCAACCAGCCCGAAGGGCCGCCTTGCGGGACCGGCCTGAAAAACAACTATTTTTGCCGCAAGAAATGAGGATGATGGATTCCTTCCTTCTATCTATTGTCTGTCCGGTGAGAATTTAGATTCCATGCAGCTTTTCTGTCTTTGGTATGTTTGGAGAAATATTCAAGGATACGAAATGAGAACGGCAATACGTGATGTTGCGGAAGGAGCAGATATGGGATTGGAAACAGGAAGCGTGCCCGGGCTTTCATGCAGTTTATACGGCGGTGTTGATTTTGGGGAGGATTACAGGGAAGTGACAGGAAAGTCGGCCGTTCCGGAGAAATTGTATGTGTACGTTGTTCCTTCCGAAATACGGAGTCTTTTAAAATCATGGAAGACCTCATTCGGGAGTGTGTCTCGATATTTGCCTGAGACAAAATTATAAGTCGCCTATTCATGGATAAGTATTTGGAATATATCAACGACATGCTACGATGCAATAAAGAGAATCGGAACGGCAGACTGAAACTCGCAATCTGCTGATAATGCGGACTATTCTAAAACAAGTGTGGAAAACTTGAAGACATCCGACGGAAAACCTTGGAAAAAGAAGAACCGGACAAAGTCTCCGCCTTCAAAATAATGCTCTATTATGCCACAGGTGCGGCATTACTTGTCATTCCGGATTGGCTTCCCATGAAATCCACCGCCCGCCATCAAGAAAACGGCCGGTGCCATATGGCAGGTAATCGTAGCGACAGCCTGTCTTTGGAACCCGTTGTCACCCTAAAGGATTTTACTGATATATTATTATGTCAGTCCTTTTTCAAATCAAAATACAGCAAACGGGTTTTCAAAGGTTCATCTTGCGGAATATCATAATATTGCTTTTCTATCACGTCTGTTTTATAGAGTGGAACGAAACCGTTTCTTTCATAATACCTGAGAATCTTTTCCTCATTGTATGCATCCACCACGATAAAACGGCATCCTGTCTTGTTGTCCTCATGACGGAACCAGTCTTTTATGAAAGCCATCAGTTGCCGTCCTACGTGGCTTGATGTACCCTGATATTCCAGATTGACCCCCAGTCTTCCTATCAGCACGGCCGGATAGCTGCGTCCACGTTTAGGATTTACAATATTGCGTTGCAGCCTGTTTTTATCATTGGGGGATATTAATCCGGTCTTGATACTGTCATTGGACAAGGTAAACAAGGCCACAATACGATGCGGGATTTCAGTCGTCACCCAACAATATGTTTTCCCAAGGAGTTCATCCGCATACAGATCGGCATCATTGAGAAAAAAATCATCAAGGTCATTCTCGCCACAAGTGAAAGGAAGGCAATTCCTCCGTACTTCCTTGTTATAGGCAAGCATGACACAATCATCATATAAAGAAATACCGTCCATTGCTGTTAATTGAACCGGAATGAACGGGATTTCTCCAATACTTTTCGCAACCGTTTCTTTGCCTCCACTGATAACCGGGGTGTTACCTTTGCGGCGTTCTTGTCTGCACTGCGTACGAAATCTTCCGCCGTAACGCCCTCCAAAACCGGAATGTTCTTGATAGTTATAGCCATAATATTATTTTTTGCAAAAATACAACTTTGTTGTTATACAGCCAAATAATAGCCCGTCTTCCACTCTTTTTTCCGGAATGTTCCTCCATATCCGGAAAAGTCTGTGTCACGCCACCCGTTGCGGTAAGCCGTTTTTCTCAAGGAAAGGGCAGGCAATACCGGCGGACGTGGATATGGGCAAAACAACCCGCATATGCAATGCAGAGGGAGCAGGAGAGCCTTCACCACAGCCGGAGAGAAAAGTGGTTTCATGCCGGGGTACGGCATGAAAAGGGGGCTCCCGGACAGTTCTTTTCCTTGTCGCACATGCACTACGTCGGTCGCAGTTTTCGCCTTCTGAATCCCTCTTACGTCCGTCCCTGCGCTTTCGGAGCGTTTTTCCGGCAGAAAATTTCGCCGTACGGAAATTTTCTGCCGGAAACCGAAGGGAAAACGCGGAGTCCCGCAGGGACGGACGAACTTTGATGAGGAAGGGGAAAATCATCCGTTTCATAAATACCATTTCCTCAGATGGCATCGCATATTTCCTTCTCCATCTTTTCCAGCTTATGGGACAGGAT
>NZ_JBDFXP010000108.1:0-2132 GCF_040911965.1 Phocaeicola sp. RTP21359st1_B8_RTP21360_211022 | reverse complement strand
TGAAATAAAACTCATAAATATAATTGTTGATTACAAACTGTTGATATGACTGACGAACAGAAGAACACCCCTTCGGGTACCGAGCAACGTGAGGAGAACGTTGATCTTTATGCCTTGTTTTTTAAATACTTTGCCTATTGGCCGTGGTTTGTAGCCAGTGTGCTGGTTTGTATTATATCTGCTTTCATCTATCTCCGTTATCAAGCTCCTGTCTATAATGTTGATGCGGCCGTACTCATCAAAGAAGGTGACAAGAAAGGTGGAAGCAGTAATAATCCTATGGGAGCCCTTCAGGATCTGGGTATGTTCTCCATGACTAACAATTTTGACAATGAGGTGGAAATCCTGAAGTCAAGAACCTTGATTAAAAAGGTGGTGAATCATTTGAATTTGTATATTTCAGTGGCCGAGGAACGTATGTTCGGCTATAACACTCCTTTATATAAGTCCACTCCGGTAAAAGTTTATATGACTCCTGAAGAGGCAGACAATCTGGAAGAAGGAGCCAAGCTTCATCTAAAATATACCATGAATGGAAAATTGGATGTAAAAGTGGAATATATGTTTGACGAGGAGAAGCAGGAGACTGAGGTAAGTTTTGACAGTATTCCGGCTGTTTTCCCCACTCCAGTAGGAGTTTTCAGTTTTACAAAGAACGACTCGGTCCCACCTTTGGAAGAAGATATGAATCTGGTGGCATACGTTAATTCTCCTACAGATGTGACGGAAAGTTATGTAGAGAATTTGTCTGTGGAACCCACTTCGAAGACTACCACAATTGCTGCCATCAGCTTGCAGAATACGGTAAAGCAGCGCGGTATCGATTTCATCAATTGTTTGGTTGACTTTTATAATCTGGACGCGAATGACGAGAAGAATGAAGTGGCTCAAAAATCCGCAGAGTTTATAGACGAGCGTATTGGCATTATCAATCGGGAGTTAGGTACTGCTGAAACGGAACTTGCCGATTTCAAGCAACGCTCCGGATTGACCGATTTGACCAGCGATGCCCGTCTGGCTTTGGAAGAGAGTTCGAAATATGAACAGCAACTGACCGAGAATGCCACCCAGTTGAGACTGGTGGAGTCCTTGCGTAACTATGTGAACAATCCGAAGAATGCAAACGAGGTGATTCCCGCCAATGTAGGGTTGCAGGACCAGAATTTGGGTTCTATCATCAACCAATATAACACGATGCTGATCGAACGCAAGCGTTTGCTCCGTACCTCTTCCGAAAACAATCCTGCGGTAATCAATATCAATACGGGCATCGAGTCCATGCGGCACAATGTGCAGACTACCGTGAACAGTGTACTGAGAGGGTTGCAGATAGCGCAGTCCAATCTTGAACGTCAGGCACGGAAGTTTGAAGGCAGGATCAGCAGTGCGCCGCAGCAGGAGAAAGAATTTCTTACTATCTCCCGCCAGCAGGAAATCAAGGCGACCCTTTACATTATGTTGCTTCAGAAGCGTGAAGAAAACGCAATAACCCTGGCATCCACTGCTAATAACGGACGTATCATCAAAGCTGCTCTTCCTAGTAAAAAGCCGGTTTCTCCTAAGAAGAAGATAGTTCTGCTGGCTGCCTTTGTATTGGGTATGGGTATTCCTGTAGGTCTTATTTATTTGAAGGATTTATTAAAATATAAGATAGAGAATGCCGAGGATGTGGAGAAGATAACGGATGTTCCTATTTTGGGTGAGCTTCCTTTAAGTAAGAAGCCCGAAAAAGGTGCCATTGTGGTTCAGGAGAATCAGAATGGTATGATGGAGGAGGCTTTTCGTGGTCTGCGTACCAATATGTTGTTCATGCTTGGTGCCAGTCAGAAAGTGGTGCTTTTTACATCCACACAGCCGGGTGAAGGTAAGTCTTTTATTGCTGGAAATACGGCAGTCAGTCTGGCCTATATGGGTAAGAAAGTTGTTATTGTGGGTTTGGATATCCGCAAGCCGGGGCTGAATAAGGTCTTTAATCTGTCCCATCGCACGGAAGGTATTACCAATTATCTGGCTGACCCCGAGCATACCAATCTTTTTGATATGATACAACATTCGGATGTAAGTCCTAATCTTGATATTCTTCCGGGTGGTCCTATTCCTCCCAATCCTACAGAGTTGATGGCGCGTACGGT
>NZ_JBDFXP010000107.1:0-2177 GCF_040911965.1 Phocaeicola sp. RTP21359st1_B8_RTP21360_211022 | reverse complement strand
CAGGGATTTACGTCCTTTCAGCGTCACAAGCATCTTTGACTTCATTCTTTTATTGAAGTACAGGCGGCAGTCTGCGTCAAACGGATTCATGTCCCCCTTTATCTGCGTATATTGCAGAAAAGGAAACGAAGATGCCAGTTTCAACAAGGTAAGTTGGTCTTCTTTGCCGTTTGATTTCTTGAACTTAGCCGCAAAAGTCCAGCTGTTCCCTCGGATATTGTGCCAATAGCGGTCTTTTATCCACTGTTTCCCTTTCTTGGAATGACGGCGTTTAGCCCATTGCCACAAGGCGAGAAATATCTGATGGTCGATTCTGTGAAAAGAATCACGTGTCGCCCCATGCTGATAATATGCTCCCCATCCTCGAATTTTAGCATTCAACATCCTGATTAATGATTCCTGCTTGCAACCCTTATGACCTTTTGTCACCTTACGGATATTCTCCATAAAGCGTTTTTCGGCTTTCTTGGTCGGCTTGGTCAATATTTCATTGCCGAATTTGCGGATGTTGAAACCGAGAAAATCGAAACCGTCACGGATATTGGTTATCACCGTCTTTTCTTCTGATAAGGTCAGACCTCTTTCAGACATAAAGTCGGCTACCAATGGCTTGATTTCCTTTTCAAGTGTTTCACGGTTCTCGCAGGTAATTATAAAGTCATCAGCGTAACGGACAAGATTCACCATTGGCGAATATAACTTACCTTTGATTCTAACTCGTTTATATTTCTCTGCAAGGACTTTCTGCAATCCGTCCAATGTCATATTGGCAAGCGTGGGAGAGATAATGCCACCTTGTGGCGTTCCCTCCTCTGTCGGGAACATCTGTTTGTTGAAGATATAGCCGCATTTCAACCATTTTCGGAGTATTGCCTTGTCCATAGGGATGTTGGCAAGCAGCCATTCATGGCTGATGTGGTCGAAGCACCCCTTTATGTCACCCTCCAGAATCCATTCGGGAGAATAGCCTTTTCGGAGAATGTTATGGCATTGCATTACCGCGTCCATACAGCGGCGTTCCTTGCGGAAACCGTATGAACGTGAGTCGGCTGTTGTTTCCGACACTGGTTCTAATGCCATAAGGTAGAGTGCTTGCATGGCTCTGTCTTTCATTGTCGGTATTCCCAACGGTCGCAGTTTGCCATTACTCTTTTTGATGTGGACTCTTCTCAATGGCTTCGGCTGGTAGCCTCTGCGTTTGAGTTCGCTTATCGCTTGTGTTTTTGCTTCGGGTTTCTCCCATGTTTCCATGTCCACTCCGGGGGTGTTGCCACCTCCGTTAGAAGTAACTCTCTTTACGGCTAAGGCTTTTGCGTAAAAAGAGTGGGTCAGCGTCCACTGCAAGGCTTTCACCTTGTTGTATCTGCCTTCCTTCTGAGCCTTTACAATTCGTGCTTGTAGCTTTCTGACAGCCAACTCCGCTTTAGTCCAGTCTATTCTGTCCCAAAGTGTTTGCTGATTGTCAGCAGGCGCACACGATGTCTTGTTTTCGTTCATTTGCTTTCCTCCTTTTGAAAGTTCTAAAAGTTAATTGTAAAGAATCACCATTTGACAACATTCGGTTTGATTGCCTACCTAATGTCGTCACAGAAGTCTGCCCACTTTCGTGTCGGATGATGTCGCCCACATCAGCCCGTGATGTCGGTTCAATCCGTATCCGCTCCATTACAGAACGGCATTCGCTTTTTCTGTTATCTTATACCTGCACACCATTCGGCTTTCATTGCTGTCAGCTTACCTGTCATTTTTACATGACAGGAGATATACAGGCTTACCATGTTCCACATAGATAACTAACGGATAGGTTAGGTTCTGTCTCATCCTCCGGCGGTGCTTATATCCGTGTAATCCTACCATGGAGAGGATTAACCGACCGCTTCCCTTTTGGGTAGAGTGTGCCAGTATCTTACACTCTTTCGTGACATTACGAAGTTTACTAACAGTTCGCTTGCGCTAACCATACTATCCAGCCTCGCCACTCTACGGTATGATACTAACCGTACTTGACTTCCCCTCACGGTTCTGTCTTGTCTTGCGAAAGTGTACTTCGTCCCGACCGCTTAATACAACATTAAGGTGCATCGGTCGGTAGGCTACCGCTGACGGAACAGCGGGTTAAAGCTGATACCCGTAAGTATCATTCCAACAATTATCTATGCGACTTCATGTCGCACCCA
>NZ_JBDFXP010000106.1:0-2211 GCF_040911965.1 Phocaeicola sp. RTP21359st1_B8_RTP21360_211022 | reverse complement strand
AGATAGGATTTTGCCTGAAGAAGAATGCCGTTAAGATAGCTACCGGACTTCGCAAACAGCGCATGTTGAAAAAGGATATCCACCAGTTTCTGTTATCTCAAGGATACACCATCAGTTACGCCACAGTATGCAGTTATATAAAAAATATAGAGTCATACAAAGAGAAGAAAAAGAGCGAAGCCTTTATCCGGTTGTTCTATGAGCCTGGATGCATTGCCGAGTTTGACTGGGGTGAAGTTCTTCTTTTTATTGACGGCGTCAAAACCAAGTTTTATCTGGCCGTATTCACTTTCGGGCATAGCAATGGCAGATACGCCTATCTTTTCAGGCATCAGAATACGCTTGCCTTCATGGAATCCCACCGTAACTTTTTCAGGGATATACATGGTGTCCCCGCCATGATGGTCTATGACAATATGCGTGTAGCCGTCAAGAGCTTTGTCGGTGGTGATAAGAAACCTACAGAAGCTTTGATGAAGATGTCCGGTTTCTATTGTTTTGAGTACCGTTTCTGTAATGTACGGGCCGGATGGGAGAAAGGACATGTGGAGCGCAGCGTGGAATATGTCAGAAGGAAAGCTTTCTGCCTGACAGACCATTTTGGTGATATACATTCTGCCCAGGAGCATTTAAACCGGGTATGTATGCAGGTCAACAACGAGCAAGGCAGTCTTTCAACAGCGGAGAAAACATCACGCCTGGAAGCTGACCTGTCATCGCTGAAGCCTTTTCCCGGTAATCTGGGCTGTTTTGAGGTCTATGAGTACATTGTGGATAAATGGTCAACTATCAGCATGAAAAATGTTCATTATTCCGTACCTGATTCTCTTGTGGGAGAAAAAGTACATGTCAAGGTTTATAGTGAAAAAATCGTCATCCTGTACGGGAAGGAGAAAGTGGCCTCTCATCAACGCAGTTATTGCGGTGGAGACTGGTGCATCAAGCTGGAGCACTATTTGCGTACACTTTCCCGTAAACCGGGGGCATTGCCCCACTCTGTGGTTTGGCAAAGAGCACCGGAAGAACTGAGAAGGCTGTATGACATCCATTTCAAGGAGGACAACAGGACGTTTGTTCTGTTGCTGGACTATGCCCGAAAAAATGGATTTTCCGGAACGGACATTGTCACGGCATGCAAGGAGCTGACCGGACGTGGTGTCAGAAAGATATCTCCGGACCAGGTAAAGGCCATGCTGCATGGTAGCGTACAGGGAGAGACAGAAGAAACCATGGAACCGCCTGTTCTCCCGGCACAACAGGAGAATATAGAAAGAGAAGCTGTGGATATGCTTGAAGGCATCACGGCGCTCATGACAGGATACAATGAAGTGCATGATATAATACCAACCATTTAAGTTTATAATATATGAAATCAGAAAAAGAAACCATTTATGACTATGCTGCAGAACTGAAGCTTCTGGCCTTTAAAGAGGAACTGGAATGCACCCTTTCATTGGCAGCTGAAGAAAACTGGAACCATCTGCAGTTCTTGACGGAATTGCTTGGAAAGGAAAGCGCCAGGAGAAGGGAGTGTAGAAGAAGATCAAGGATAAGATCTGCGGGATTTCCACAAATGAAGTATCTGCATGAGCTTGTTATGGAAGACATGCCCAAAGAGGCACAGGTAATATTACCTGAATTGGAGACACTGGACTTCATCAGACAGGGAAGAAACCTGGTCCTGTATGGAAATCCGGGAACGGGAAAGACGCATATTGCTACGGCTTTGGGAATAAAGGCCTGCCAACAGGACTTTACCGTATTGTTTACTTCAGTGCCGGTCCTGCTTACCCAGATAAGGGAGGCTAAATCAGCAAAGACACTGAGGACGCTACAATTAAGGTTTGAAAAATACGATCTGGTCATCTGTGATGAGTTCGGATATGTCAGTTGTGACAAGGAAGGAGGAGAACTGCTTTTTAACCACCTGTCGTTAAGAGCCGGAAAAAAGGCTACAATCATTACTACTAATTTGGCTTTTAACAGATGGAATGAAATCATAAAGGACAAGGTGCTTGTGGCGGCAATGGTTGACAGGCTTACACATAAAGCTTATCTGGTTAATATGACCGGACTGTCTTATAGGCTTAAGGAAACACAAAAAATGAGACAAGATAAATGAATATTTTAAACTTATAGTAATTTTGTAACAAGTTATGGATGGAGCTCTTTTCAATTAGAATACAGCGCACTTTTCAATTAGTATCTACA
>NZ_JBDFXP010000105.1:0-2344 GCF_040911965.1 Phocaeicola sp. RTP21359st1_B8_RTP21360_211022 | reverse complement strand
ACCAAAGTCTTTGCGGAACTAATTGTTTATGTAAATAATTGATAACCAGTATATGTATTACTGAATCTCTTATTCGCTTTCCTTGATTTAAGCCGTTTAAAGAGTATGATAATAATAATTTTCTACCTTTCTTCTACTGAAAAAAGAATTGACTTGCAACATTCCTGTTCGTTGTTACTCTGTTCATAAAATACCTGAAGTACTAAGATTGATATTTATCAACTTTTTAAATATTTCAAAACTTCCAAAGATTGTTTGCACTTTAGATTACAAAAGAAGATAGTAGGTCATGAAGTAAATTAGCAAACTATTATTATCATTTTCTGATATAGAATTTTATATGCGCATATTATATGATATACATATATGAATTTTGCAGAAATTCAATAACCTTGATACCTATTTTCTACCCGGTTAGGCTGAGATGGAAATATTGTCACATTTTATTTCTTTTAGTTTATCGTATTGCAATCACAACAAAAAATTATCATGTTCACAAAACGATAAACTTTATTAAGAAGATAAGGCTATATTCACTTTTGAAAATGATTCTTCTTCATCTTTATAAGAGATAATGTATAGACAATAGAGTTAATTATCTTTTTTGACATTTTTTCAAGTCTCGTATAATTGTACTTCCCATAACTTCTCCATAAATTTGTGTTGTAGCAAGGTTTTTATGTCCTAATAATTTTTGCACGGTTGTTATATTAGCACCTTTATATATCAATAAAGTAGCATTAGTATGCCTTGCAGAATGGAATGAAAAGTGTTTGCTTATTTTTGCCAATTTGCCAATTCGTATCAGCTCTTTATTTACACTTGAGTTATTTTTAATTGAAAAAAACGAACTCCATTTTCCCTGGTATTTTTGTAATAAAGTTAAAGCCTTACCTTCAAACAGCAAGTTTAAAGGCAATTTCACTTCTGTACCTGTTTTGACAGAGTCAAAGATTAGCCATAATTTTCCATCCATTTTTACGATATTTTTCTCATTCAAATTCACAAAATCAGAATACCGCAATCCCGTATAGCAGCAAAATAAAAATGCATCAAGAGTATGTTCCAGACAACTATTTTTTCCTGTCAAAGACACTTCTTCCAATTTTTTCATTTCTTCCGGTAATAAAAAAACATGTTTTCCTTCCTTCATTTTAATTTTATATCTTCTGAAGGCATAGTTATTGGGATCAATGTATCCTTTATTAATTGCAGCATTAACAAAAGATTTCAAATGCTTCATATGCTTGGCTACTGTATTTGTTTGATATCCAGATTCATAAAGAAATTTTTCAAAATCCGTAACGAAATTATAGGTTAAGTCTTCAAACTCAATTGTCGGTTTGAACGATTGTAAAAGGGATATTGTTGTTAAATGGTTGCGCTTAGTGCTATCTTTTAGCTGAGAAGACATTATTTCTTTACGCGCAAACCCTAAGAATGAAGCATCTGTATTCGATTTGAACTCTTCTTTTATGAGGCTTAAGGTTATTGTCTTTCCTTGCCTCCACAAACTTAATTCTTTTTTCTCTAATTCAATAATAAATTCATTAAGCATGCCATTCAGCGCATCTTGGTTAGGATGATCTTTGATGATTTTCCTTTTTACATCCCATTGTTCTGGCCGTAAATAAACATGTGTGGAAAAATACACTTTCTTTTTATTCAAGTAGGCTTCAACTTGGACCAAAGCGGTCCCTCTGTCATTTAAACTTTTTTTTCGATTGTAAACGAAACGATAACTGATTTTCCTCATAATTTAATTCTTTAATTGAAATTCTATAATAAGACGCAATAAAGAAAAGTAGAAAAGCATTATCCTACTATTTTGTTCTCATCTTTATATTTATTAGACGATTCGTTAACATTTATAGGTTAATGTATGTTTACCTGATCAGTTATAAATTGAAAGTTTCTCTTTTTAATGACTTAAAAAAAAGAATAAATATGAGGTTTATTTTCGTCTTTTGTGAGTTTTAAATGCCTAAAAGCATAAAAATATAGCAGTTTAGTATGTTTTTTACAATAATTTGTTTGATATTACAATTTTATTCATACCTTTGTCATTTGTTAGAGTGAATGAATTTATATTAATGTAAAGTTAAACTTTAAGAGAGAATTTTATGAAAAGAAAATTAATGCTGTTATTGACCTGCCTTTTTGTAGGTATAGGTTTGGTAACCGCTCAGATCACGAAGGTAACAGGTACTGTTATTTCGGAGGAGGACGGATTACCCGTAGTTGGCGCCTCTATTTTAGTAAAAGGTACTACTGTAGGTACAGTTACTGACATGGATGGTAAATTTACATTATCAAATGTTCCAAGTTCCGCAAAGACTTTGGT
>NZ_JBDFXP010000104.1:0-2378 GCF_040911965.1 Phocaeicola sp. RTP21359st1_B8_RTP21360_211022 | reverse complement strand
GTGAAAGGTGATTTTCTTGGTTATCCCTGCTGCCGTGAGCCACCGTTGGAGTGGTCCTTGCAGCATCTTGTCCTTGAAATCCTCAAAGATAAGTCCCTCGCCCCGTTCTCCCAGCAGTCCATAGGCTTCATCACTGATGGGGTTATGCACTATTTCTTTGGTTTTCTGCATACGGGTGGTAACGAACATCCTGCCGTTGGTGTATGGTTGTATCTGCTGCCACGTGAGCTGTCTGATGTCGCTCTTTCTCAGTCCCGTAAGACAGGCGAAAAGAAAAGCTTTTTTCAAGACCTCCTCCTCACAGGGTGTTTCGGCAAGCCGTATCAGTTCCTCTTGGCTCAAATGCTCCCTGATGGTGGGAATGCACTCGATGCGGTCTAAGAAGCCGTTTGGGTTCTCCTTTATCTTCCTGTCACGGTAAGCGGTGTGCAGCACGGCACGGAAAGTTGACCAATAGCCTGCTGCGGAGTTGATGTGCAGCTTTTGGTTGGTGTGGATGGATTGGGGTGCATCAAGCAGGTATTCCATGAACTTGCGGCACAAATCCACATCCACCTCCTCAAAGGTGCATTTGCCGTTCACGAACCGCTGGAAATGCTTGTATACGTGCTGCCACTTGATATTCTTGCGGTCAGCCAGTCCTTTGAAATAGGCAAGGAAATCGCCCTTCATCTTGGTCTTGTCAAAAAAGCCGTTGTTTTCATTGAAAATGGCTTCGTAGCGCTGGTTGCGCAGGATGACCGCTTTCTTCATCATGCGTGCGTTGAAGTCCCGTTCCTGCTGGTTTGCAGGTTTGGCGAAGATGTAAATTCCTAAGGCTTCACGTGTAATCACTCTCATGGTGACATTGTCACGGTAGCCGGGATAGTAGTCAAGGCATAGTGAATACTGTGTCCCGTTCTTAATCTTGCGCTTACGCAAGGTAACTGTTTTGCATTTACTCATAATAATTATGTTTTAATTGGTTGTATACATTTTGGAGTTGTATCCATGTTTCCGATGGCAAAGGAACAACGTGAAATATCCGTGAATACCTCCACGATACATCATTTTGAAATAATTTTCGATAATCCCGATTTTTCACGGTTATTTGTTCCTTTCAGCCATGACACGCTCCACATCTGAGCGCAAAAGCAGGTTTTTCACACCCACCTTTATCTTTTCGATGTGCTTCACCTTGACGATATGGCAGATGTTGGCTGACGAAAGACCATAGATTTGCTGCACCTGCTCAACGGTATAGTAGCGTTCATCGTTCACAAGGTCAGTTCTGCGGAGTTCGTTCAAATGTGATTTGGAGTAATAGGTACGCCCGTACTCTCTTTTAGTGGGTATCTTATGGCGATAGGTGTAGGCACGGAGTGCGGTCGGCTTCATGCCGAACAGTTCCTCCACCTCCTCGGTCAGTAGCCAGTCGGTAATTTCGCTAATATCAACTGCCACACCGAAAAACTCGTCAATATGCTTCTTGCTGTAATAGTTCTTTCCTGCGATACGGCAGATGGGGATATGGTTACGCTTGGCGGAAGTGTAAAGCCATGACTGCTTTACCTTAAAAAGGGACATCACCTCCTCGCCCGAATAGAAGTCCAACACTTCTTCGCTTTCCTTTTCCCTTTTTTCTCTTTTGGCAGGTAAGGAAGATGAAGATGATTTCCTTGGTGTGGAGGTGTTGCCGGGCAGGATGCGGTGATAGGGATTGCCCTCCAACATCTGCTCGATGTCGGCTCTGCGGATGAATGCCATGCGGTTGCTGATGCGTGAGGCTTTCAGCTTGCCGATGGCTACAAGTTTGTAAATGTACTGTCGGGAACAGCCCATGAGGATGGCTGCTTTGGAAAAGGTGAGATACTCCTGATGCTGTATCTCCATCAAGGGTTGGGCGACTTTGAAGAGGTTGTTCTTCTGCATCACTCTGGCTCGTTTGGCTTCTGCCTGACAAGCCTCACTGCAATATCTTTGCATACCGCTTCGGGTTACAAAGGACTTGCCGCAAAAACTGCATTTTCTGGTTGCTTTCATACCGTTTTATCGTTTAATGGTTCATTTCTTCAATCCTATATCTCTGAAATGGTAAACGGATGTGAACGGAAGTCAACCATTGTCGCTTTTCTACACAGTGTGACTGTTTCCGCATATCGGGGCGGTTATTGTCGCTTGTCGTAAACGGTTGTAAACCCTTGTCAACTGTCTGCACGGTGTGACAAAAAACAAGCCCCGCAAATTCTCCACGTCAGAAATACGTCTCAAAAATATGTGGAAATTTGGGAAGCGACAAATGGCAACCGAAAAGTGTTAAATTTTAGAATATGCTGGTAATTAAAGATTTACACTCGGATATTTCTGATTAGTTTTGGTTGTTCTATGGTTATAAATAC
>NZ_JBDFXP010000103.1:0-2420 GCF_040911965.1 Phocaeicola sp. RTP21359st1_B8_RTP21360_211022 | reverse complement strand
AAAATACACCGTACATTTGTACATCGAACCAATAATAACCGAATAACCGTTAAAAGAACATGGCTAAAATTAAAGTCCAAAATACAGAAGTGACAGTCATCACGTACAATGACAAGGATTATATCTCCCTGACCGACATGGTCCGCAATATGGAAAACGGTCCCGCCCTTATTGAAAAGTGGTTGCGTAACAAGAATACCGTCGAGTTTCTGGGCATATGGGAGGAGATGTACAATCCGGATTTTAATTCCCCCGAATTCGAGGGAATTAAAAACGAGGCCGGGTTGAACCGTTTCATCCTTTCCGTCAAACAATGGGTGGAAAAGACCAATTCCAAAGGTATCATCGCCAAGGCCGGACGCTATGGAGGGACTTACGCACACAAGGATATCGCGTTCGAGTTCGCCACGTGGGTATCCCCTCAATTCAAGCTGTACCTGCTGAAAGAGTTCCAGCGGTTGAAAGAGGAGGAGCAGGCCCAGCTCGGCTGGAGTGCGAAACGGGAACTGTCAAAGATCAACTACCGCATACATACCGATGCCATCAGGCAGAACCTGATACCGGTGGAAGTCACCCCCGCACAGGCCGGCGTCATCTATGCGGAAGAGGCGGACGTGCTCAACGTGGCCATGTTCGGGATGACCGCCAGGATGTGGCGTGAGCAGAATCCCGGTCTGAAGGGCAATATCCGTGACTATGCCTCCATCAATGAACTGATCTGCCTCTCCAATATGGAAAACCTGAACGCCGTATTCATAGACCAGGGCATACCGCAAGGCGAACGGCTCGTGAGACTGAACCGGATAGCCATCCAGCAAATGCGTGTGTTGGAAGATGATGGCGGACGAAAACTGCTTGAATGAGAATTCCGGCAGGCAACGCATCGGCATGTCCGTAAACGGGGCAAGGAGGTGAAATGCCGCCTGATCCACATTCATGCATGGGATATGGGATACTGAAGCTACGGAACGGCTTACAGCCTGATATCAAGTGTCATAACCGTTCCGTGGCGGGGTATTGTTCGGAACACATTCCCGAATGAGGTCTTCCATGATTTTAAAAGACTCCGTATTCCAGAAGGAACAAACGTACACATACAATTTCTCCGGAACGGCTAACCTTCCTGTCACTTCCCTGTAATCCTCCCCAAAATCAACACTGCCGTATAAACCGCATGAAAGCCCGGACATGCTTCCTGTTTCCAATCCCATTTCCGCTCCTTCTGCAATATCACGTATTGCCGTTCTCATTCCATATCCTTGAATATTTCTCCAAGTATGCCGAAGACAGAAAAGCTGCATGGTATTTTAGATTCTCACCGGACAGGCAATAGACAGAAGGAATCCGTCATCCTCATTTCTTGCGGCAAAAATAGTTGTTTTTCAGGCCGGTCCCGCAAGGCGGCCCTTCGGGCTGGTTGCACGTGAAAAAATCTTCCTCACGCTTCGCGTGAGCGTATTTTTTCACGGCAAGCCTTGCCGGAGACCGCCGAAAAACAAACTGGAGGAAGCACAAGAAATAAGAATGCCTACCCGTGTAGGCCATGTATAACTCAAAAAAATATAAAGCTATGGCAGACAAGAGCGCAGAAAAGGAAAGACTGTTCAACGAGTGGTTCACTGCATCCTATGACAGGTTGAGAGGGACGTTACGCCGGTACGGAATGCTGGACGAGGACAATTTCCATGACACCTACCTTTTTGTAAGAAGGCAGGTGCTGGTTCCCGGAAAGGACATAACGGACTATGACGCGTATTTCATCGGATGCTACAAAAAGGCGGCCCTGGTAAAGATTAAAAGGGAGAATCGGTATGCACACCCTGAAGATGATTTCTTCCTCCGATGTGGCGAAGAGGCAAAATTCCTTTCCGAGGACGACCTGAACGGGTGCGAGCGGCTGGTAAGAGACATACTGAGTTTCGTAAGGCAGAAGTTCTCCTACGAGGAGTACCGGATGTTCATGCTCAGGTTCTATGAGGCGCAGTTCTCGTTCAAGGCACTGGCGGAATGCATGGGTATCTCGGCATCGGCCATATCGCAGAAAGTATGCAGGATAGTGGACGCGGTACGTACCCACAGCGGTTTCGCATGGAGAAGTCAGATGCTGGCGGTGGAAAGCTTCATGTATTGAAAAAATTGTTTAACGGAAAAGTAAGAAAGTTATGGCACTGATAGTATACAACAGGGAAAACTCCCGTCCGCAGGAAGTCACATACAAGGGAAAGCGGACCATCAACCTTGACAGCAGGGGGACCGTCTATCTGTCAAAGACGATGTCAATCGAATTGGGAATCCTCGGTGGCGGACGGGTGAACTTCGCCCACGACGACGAGACGGATGACTGGTACATCTGCCGGGCCGATGACAGCGAGGGGTTCATTGTCTGGAAGGATAAAAGATGCGCAAGGTTCTCGGCGGGG
>NZ_JBDFXP010000102.1:0-2569 GCF_040911965.1 Phocaeicola sp. RTP21359st1_B8_RTP21360_211022 | reverse complement strand
GGCATTGGTGTGCTGCGTAATAGATATTAACAGAAATTGTAATAAGAATAGTTGTATTTTCTTCATTTAGTTTATGTATTTGGGTGTAGATGTGTTAATAACACTTCTACAAAATATCATGGCATATGAAGTGATTATACTCTATCATCTTCATATGCCATTTTTATTGTCATTTTTCTGTATATTCTACTATACTTTTATCGGGCAAGACATAAAATCTCGGAAGAAGTCTGCTGACCTCTTCTGATTCTTTTAGTAAACTTATATCATGCTGCTTTCACCGTTTTGTTCCTGATCCTGTCAAGCATCAGTATGGCGTTTTCCGTATGTATTCCGAAGAAAATCCGCAGGATTTCCTGCTTCCTGTTCCTTGCCTTTATTCTTGCGAGCGAGTAATGTTGCTTTTGAGAGTTCACTTCTAGGCACCTGGCTCATCTTTTGCCGCTCTTCCCTTGCGCACAAAGGATGTGGATATTCCATATCTTGTACAGAACTTTCTGTTGGCATTATTGGCATATATGGAATCGGCAGCCAGACATCTTACCTTAAGCCTTATACCCTCATTGAACGCCTTGAACGAGAGATGTTCGATGAACGATATATCGTCTATCTGTATATTATTGACCTTTGCACCGAACTCGACGGACTTGATTCCCTTGCCTCTGACGATGGGACGTACATAATGACGGTTAATATTGACGATACGGTCACTGACTTTTCGCCCTTCAAACATTTCCTTTTCCTGTACAAGAACCTTCCTGATGATGGAAAGATGTTTATGATAATCTTGGGTATATCGGAGTGAAGTTCCGTACTCTCTATGAATTTCACCCCTTTGATTGAGGAGTTTTTCAAGGAGTCTGATCACGCTTGAGCATTCTTGTCCTTGAAGCTCTCCTCTTTCTTTTCTTGCAGTAGGACAGATAGGATTCCGCCACATTCCTGTATTTGTTACGCGGACGCCTTATGCCAATCCCTGCAATATATGCCTGTAGAGCCATTCAATGCTTTCCAAAAGGAGTTTCATGTCCGTAAGAAAATGCATATGGTTCTCATAACATATGGCATCGGTCATGCAGACGTGAAGGTTATCAAGATAAGGTTTCCAGTGTGAAGCTAGGATCTCTTGGAAGAAATCAATGTCAAGGTGGGATGCTGTCGGATGCGACGAGGATGCCGAACAAATCCGTGGATCCCCGCCTTTTCATGAGAAAGGGAGTGGCTGTCTGCCTAATTTTTCGCATCTGGGTAATGTGCCCACAGTTCCTTGTAGGTCTCGGCAAGTGCGCGGTGAGCTTCGTCAATCACTATCAGGTCTGACCTGTCATTTTCCACATCCTCCCAATGGTGTGACAGCCATTGGGAGGAACAGACCAATCCCTCCTCTTTCCGTATGCCGTACCGCACCACCGTATCTTCTATCTGTTCTACCAGTTCACGACGGTGGGTGGCAATCCACACACTTTGCCTTTGCCGTTCTTGCAAATGCTCATGAATGACCGACGCGAGCGAATGGAGTTTGCCTATACCTGTTGGCATTTGTACCATCATGTTTTTATTCAACCTCCACGTATCAGACACGCATAGCCTGATGCTCTGTTGGTAAGGGCAGAGAATGTTGGAATAAGACTTCATTGGATATTGTCATCAGCGTCATCCTTTGAATCCACTGGAACATTCCACGGCACATCCAAGAAACGGTGTCTTAAAGGAAGGTTACTTTCATTGTCCACGCAGAAATTTTCTATATCATAAAGTGAGTTCGTCTCAAATTCCATCAAGTCCTTTATCCGCTTGTCAATGTACCCATTGTTTATCTTGAAACGCTCTACGGCCAAGTCAAACTGTACCGTGTCGTTCTTGAGATCGCCGTCCACATAATACATCTTGGACATCATGTCCTTGTATGCCTTGCCTTCCCTGTGGACTTCTATCGTACTTCTGTACGATTTTAATGCCATCTCCATGGAGTATAAGGCTTGATGTTCTGCCATTCAATCCAAGGCAACTGATCCCCACTCAACACAAGATATATTTTATTAAAAGATAGTGACAAGAAACGGAAACTATCCTACTTTTCATGGAATAATGACAACAAATTTAGTCAGAAATCATTTCAATAGTAATGCATTGATTATTGCCTAATATAACGTGAGTTCGAAATAAGAATAAATATATTTCACTTATAATTAGAAATATAGTGATAAAAGTATTAAATTTATAGTGCTGAATTATAACATTTAAACGATTACCACTATGTTTCCAGAGTCTAAAGTTACAGAGATTTATTGTATGGCCGATGATTTTTGCAAGGAATTTACATTGCAACAGGAAAAATATATGATTAAGGATATGAAGACCATGCATCGTAACAAACCCAACCGTATGAGTGATGCAGAGATTATGGTTATTCTAATCCTGTTTCACTCCGGTGGTTTCCGTTGTTTCAAGCATTACTACAAGGAGTATGTCTGTAAACATCTGAAACACCTTTTTGTAAGCACTCAATTTAGGGCATCCCCCTTCGAAAGGGCACTTTTCAGTGCCCTAAACCGAGTTTTGTTAATTA
>NZ_JBDFXP010000101.1:0-2972 GCF_040911965.1 Phocaeicola sp. RTP21359st1_B8_RTP21360_211022 | reverse complement strand
GACAAACTTTTCAAAGAACTCATTTTATTTACTGCCAGAGCCGCTTAGGCGTGGCGAATTTTTAACGAACTATTGATTATCTGGTCTGTTGATTTATGTGAAAAAAGAAAATTTAGTAAAGTTGCTGTGGGGGATATTGGTAATTATTGGTATTTGTTTGATACTAATGTCGTCTTTTGACTGGGAGTCCTATTTGGTTTTATTATTAGATAAATTGGACAAAAACACTCGATCTGGAGTTGAAATGGCTTTTTATAAAGATATGAGTTGGATGGATTGGATAATAGGGCGTGGTATGACTGGTACTTATTATTGTTGGGAGGTATCTGATATTGATAGGTTGAATAGATTAGTGATAGAAACAGGGTATTTAAATATTATATTAAAAGGTGGAATTTTTTTGTTGTTACCTTATGTTTTCTTTTGTATTAAATCCTTTTTTTTAGGGTATTTTAAATCGAAGAATATGTTAACAAAAGGTATGGGAGTATATTGTTTAGCTTATGTCTTTTTTTTATATCCTTCAGGAACACCAGAGTTCAATTTGAGTTGGGTTATTTTGTGGATCTCCATTTTATATTGTAATACATCTTCTATCAGATATATGTCTGATGAACAAATTAGGAATAAATATTTTTAAAATGAAAGTGTCTGTTATAACTATAAATTATAATAATATACAAGGTCTGAAAACTACCATTCAAAGTGTTATATCACAATCTTATAAAGATATGGAATATATAATAGTAGATGGTGGCTCTACGGATGGAAGTGTAGATCTTTTAGTGGAATATTCTGATAAAATATCAAAATGTATATGTGAACCTGATAATGGAGTTTATAATGCAATGAACAAGGGGGTTAGTATTGCTTCAGGTGAGTATTGCATTTTTATGAACTCTGGTGATAGCTTTTGGAATTCTGAAGTTTTAGAAAATATTTTTTCAAAACATATTGACGTTGACGTATTAGCAGGTAAAACATATTGTTTTAAGAATGGTAGATTTAGTTCCATGCAATCTGCACCCAAAAAAGTAACAATGAAATATTTGTATGCTAATTCTATAAATCATCAGGCGATGTTGATAAAAACAGCTTTGTTGCGAGAATATCCATATGACGAGACATTGAAAGTATACTCTGATTGGAAATTCTGTATTCAAACACTTGTGGTGAATAATTTGTCTTATCAATTCGTTGATTATGTGATAGCAAAGTATGATTTGAGTGGGGTGAGTGCAAATATTAAGTTTAAAGAAGAAAAACAAAAAGTCTTATTGGAATATTTTCCTCATCGAATATTGTGTGATTATGAGTTGTTGTGCAAAAAGACTTTAATACGAAAACTATTGCCAAAGATTGGTCATATTATTCAGCGTTTATATTATTACGTTTTTATAAAGCTTAGAATTAGTAAATGTGGTAAATTTAAATTGGAGGAATAAAATATTAGAATTAGTGGTCATTTCTCTTTTGAAGCTTTATTTAATTTGAATGGAGTGAGATGAATCATAGATTTTAGTAGTGTTGTTTGTATGAAGATACTATTTTTCAATACTGGATCGGCTAATCCTTTATTAGGTGGAGTACAGTCTGTTACGCATTGTTTAGCCCATTATTTTAATTCATTAGGGCATGAAGTATATATTATTTCTATTAATCGAACTTCAGATTATTTAGATGATATTCAAATCTATTTGCCAGATCAAAAACGAAATGATAGTGATGCAAATAAACAATTTCTTATGAATTTTATAAAGGAAAAACATATTGAAATTGTGCTAAACCAGACTTGCTTAAATCCTAAATTATCAGTGTTTTTACCTGTTATAAAAAAAACAGGAGTTCAACTTATTTCAGTATTTCATAGTCAGCCGTATGGTATGTACGGGATAAAAGCATTTCCTAAAATTTGTAATGTTTTTGGTGTTGACAAGGTAGGAAATTTAGTGGATGTACTTATACATTTTGCATTTAAGTTGAAATATGGAAGATATTTAAAAAGAATGCTTCAATATAGTGATAAACTAGTGATGCTTTCAGATAAATTTATAAATGAATTTTTATATTTTTCGGGGAAAAAATATGCTGAAAAGATGTTGTCTATTTCTAATCCTGTAACTATTAATGGGGGAGGGAGTGAAAAAAAAGAAAAAATAGTTCTTTTTGTGGGAAGGATCAGCCAAGAAAAAGGTGTAGATAAAATTTTAGAAGTATGGCGTGGAATCTGTCATGAAGAAAAGTATAAAGAGTGGCGGTTGGTGATTGTAGGTGATGGTGAAAAAAGAAAACAAATGGAAAAGTATGCAATGGATATGGAACTTATTAACTATTCATTTGAAGGATTTCAAAAGCCTGATGGATATTATGATAAAGCAAAGATTTTTTGTATGGCTTCAGCATTTGAAGGGTTTGGATTAGTTTTGGTGGAAGCAATGTCGTATGGTGTAGTGCCAATGGCATTTAATAGTTTTTCTAATTGTTCGGATATTATAGATGATGATAAGAATGGGATTTTAGTTACTCCTTTTTCAATCAATGAATATAGAAAAAAAATAATAGAGCTTATTGAAAATGATGAAAAATGGATGAAAATGTCCACTTGTTCTATAAATAAAAGTAAAGAATATTCTATAGAATGCATAGGTGCTAAATGGTTGGATTTATTTTATTCTCTTTTAAATAATAAAGTTACTTGAGATAAACCATATACAGACTTGGCAACTTCATTAGTCTGAAATAGGTAAAGTTGCTATATATATAGTGAAATCGATAGGGTATGACGAGCAAATAGAAAAAGAAGTGAAGAGGCTTTTTATTACCCATGGTTTTGATTTGGTAATCCATTATGTGGATACAATAGAGAAAACCAAACGAGGCAAACAAAAATTTTTGATTGTAAGCAGTCAAAAATTGGCTCATAATTGAAATCTCTATCTTCGCTGCGAACAAAAATTTTAGGATTTATGTAT
>NZ_JBDFXP010000100.1:0-3196 GCF_040911965.1 Phocaeicola sp. RTP21359st1_B8_RTP21360_211022 | reverse complement strand
TAATAACAAAGCCCCAGCTTGTGAAAGTCGGGGCTTTGTGCGTAAAAAACAGAAGGTGTGCATTTTGACACACCTTCGTTCTTTATAGAGTAATAGAAAGAATATACATTTAAAGCATAATCTATTCTTCTATGTTATCGTTTGTTAACAGTCATAGCAACTTTAATTATTACATCGTGACCATACATATCCTTGCACTTGATAGTCAATGTAGAAGGAACAGCAGCAGTCGGATTCGTTTCAGAAGACAAAGCAGTAGCCTTGAAACCTGTAATATGCTTATTATTATCTATAATTACATCAAAGTATTCTTCTTCACCATTTGCATCACTGGTCAAAGTCGCATCTGTAATAATCAGACTTGATTCATAAGGTGTACTTAACAGTTTGCTATATCTGCTATCTTTAGCACTTGTTCCAAAAATGAAGCTGTCAGCAGCAAAGTCAAGACGATCTGTACCATAAGTTAATTTTGTAGACGGCATTGCAGTGGTATAATTACCGTCGTTATCCTTATCTGTATACGGAGCGCCTAATTGTTCGCGAGTAGCCCATGCCCAAGTATAAGTGCTATTATAAATACAGTTGTAGATAGTTTCAAATCTTTCAGCTTCTCTAGTTACATCATCATAACCACCTTCAGAATTCTTCACTGAAGAAATCTTACCATAGTTGTAAACCACTGTAGTGGTATGTTTAACTGAGTTGTTGATGTAATCTTTAGCAACTTCTAATGTTTTGTCTCCGGCAACTACTACAGCAACATCTTTATTTCCATCTTTCTTAGATGTAGCGAATGTTATGTTATAGTTAGCGGCAGCACCTGTACCATAGTTGAATACTTCAGACATCTTCATAGAACCCTTTGTAGCTGTTTCAGCTGTCCAAGCGATATCATTGGCGTCATTCATAGGAATCATGTAACAATTATAGATGCCATCAGTAACCTGTGCAGTTTTAACAGAGAATCCCGCAGGAATAGTAGTAGGCAATACCTTAGTCATAGAAACTTTCATAGTGGCTAATACATGTCCTGAAGCATTCTTGATAGTCAATGTTCCATTATAAGTTTTGTTATCTTCATACTTGGTCCAGTCATCAACAGTCGGAACAGTATAAACTTTGGCAACCTTGCTGAAATCTGCCGGGAATGTATTTGGAGCAGCTGTATTGTACAGTACATTATTATTAGCATCAACAAAGATAGCATTGAATGCAGGATTTACATTATTAACCTTGTCTGTAGTCCAAGTAGCAGCAGTCGGAGCAGTTAACTTAGTCAAAGACACAGCAACCTTATCTGACTGAGTGTCAGTAACAGCTTTGTCAGTCGGATTAAGTGCAGTAACAGTAGTGGCAGTAGCATTCCAATCTGTAGCAGCATTACCTAACTGCACATAAAACGCTTTACCATCAGGATCAACTAAAGTACCATCAAAGTTTACAGCATATACACGGAAACCAATAACATCATTAATAGCCGTAGTGCTGTTGATGGTAATTTCTGTAGAAGTACCTTCAACCACTGTATTCAAACCAGAATAAGTATAGCTATTCCATGCATTCAATTCAGACGGTGCAGATTCTACCGCATTAGCCTTATCTAAAACTACATAAATACCACGGATATTTACCGGAGCTGTTACTTTATCATCGGCTGTAGACAAAGCAATTTTGATAGCCTCTCCTTGTACTGCAGGATATAATTTTTGAGTTTGACGGTCGTCTCCGTTATCTACTTTAACATTTGTATTAACCTTATCTAAAGGAATAATGGTAGTAGCCGCATCACTCTTCCAAGCTAATTCTTGATATGTTACATTAGTACCATCTTCTGCTTTAGTGAAACGATTATGAATATCCTTGACGTTTGTTGCATCAACAAAATAGTTTAAAGACTTTTCACCTACATATTCAGTCCAATCCAAAGTTAAGTCATAAGATGAAATAACTTCTCTTGTTTCAGCAGTAGACAAGGTGTTATTTACCTGTACAGCAAAGAGAATAGATTCAGTATCATTGCCAACTTTGGTTTCTGTTACAGCAGAAAAAGCTTTTTCATCATAATTCTTCAAAGCAACTGTAACTTCCCACAATCCGTTGTTTCCTGCCGCACGGCTTAATAATCCATTATATTTCTCAACTTTCTGAACAGATAAAAATTCATTCAAGTTCTGTCCTTGGCTATTAGTCAAAGAAATCATATCAGGAGTAAGAACCGCATTTGTCGGAGATACACGTACTACAAACTTGTCACCAGTCTGAACTTGTTTACCCTTAGTAAATGTTATAGCATTTGTAATACCTTCACTAAATACGTTTTCTTTTTCAATAGCAGTGGAGAAAATCAATTCATCGCCTGTAGGATTAGCAGAATACGAAGCCACCAGTTCTACACTAGTAACCATATCAGCAATCTTGCCTACAATGTCTTCTACTTTCTTAGTGGCAGCATCAACTTTTTCTGCCATTTCTTTCAATGCTGCGTCAGTGGATTCTTCTACTTCTTTTTTCAATGTCTCAATTTCTGCTTGTACAGCTTTGATTGCTTCTGCCTTTGCATCTGCAACAGCCTTGTCTGCAGCGGCTTTTGCAGCAGCGGCAGCATCACCAGCAGCTTTTGCAGCGGTTTCAGCGGCAGTTGCTTTAGCAAGAGCATCGCTTGCATCTTTTGCAGCAGTAGTTAAAGCAGCTTGCAAAGTAGCGATCTGAGAAGTCATGTCCTCCTTAGTCGCCAGTTTGTTAATTTGTTCCTGCAAATTGTCTATGTCATCATCATAGTCTTTACAAGATACAAATGTTCCTGTCGAAGAAACCATCAAGGCTCCGAACAGGATTGCACTTAAAAATTTTTTGTTCATAATAGAAAAACTTTAAATTTATAAATTTAAAAACTCAAAATGTTTATTGTTATAAAAGGACTTAATTGCGTTGAATCATAAAAGGATTCCGACTCTGCGATATATATTGCAGGGGAGTCATGCCAACTACTTTTCTGAACGCCACATAGAACACGCTCTTGGAGGCGAACCCGCAACGGCTGAAAAGCTCATTCACCGGGCAATCTTTACCGTCCAGCAACTCCTTCGCGCGAACCACCCTGTAGGAATTTATTAACCGCTTGAAATTGCATCCGAAGTAGTTGTTCACCGCATTACTCAGGTAGGTCGTATTCGTGCCGACTATTGAACTAAAC
>NZ_JBDFXP010000099.1:0-3387 GCF_040911965.1 Phocaeicola sp. RTP21359st1_B8_RTP21360_211022 | reverse complement strand
AGGTGTTATTCATCCAAATGGTTGTTAGCCCGTTTCGGCTTTTGGCTATGTCTATCTTGACATTTCTTACTTGGTGCGTCTTTCTTTTTTCCCTGTCGTAAAGGTTTCCCGAATAGGTTATTTCTTTTCCGGTCAGTAGGAGCCGGATATCGTTATCCTGTACTCCCATTGTCCGGAGTTCCTCTATGTTCTCACCGGCATTTTCCATTGCCGGGAATAGTTCTGTTATGGGTTTGAGTTTGGCTACTTCAGCTTTTATCTTCCTGTCGGCCGTTTCTTGTGTCCTTCGCATTGCGGTGGTGTTGGTTCTTAGCTGTCCTTCCAAGTTTTGGTTTTTGAATGAGAGGTTATAATTTTCTTTTTTAAGGGTTTCAATCTCTTTGGCCTGTCGTTTTACCTCCCCTACGTTAAAGACACTTGTAACGGCGTTAAACACGGTTTTCCCGGCTTTTGCGGCGGCTTCTTTGGCCTCGTTGATGTAGATATCGGTTTTCATGTTGTTCAGCTCTTTTTGCGCCGTACTAAGTTCCTTTTGGACGGTGGTTACTTTCTCGGTTCCGGTGGTGTATGCCTGGTTTAGCTGGGAGATCTCTTTCTCCAACATTGCGGCTTTTTCCGCTTCTACCTGGTTCTTGTACTGGATGGCCGAAAGGTGTTTACGGTCGGAGGATACACCTCGTTCCATGCCCAGGCATTCTGCCGTTATGGTTTGTATCTCCGCCATGTCGTGTTTGTTCAGCTTTACTGTTTTCCCGGTATGTCCGTCCGTCCAGTCGAAGATCATGTGCGCATGGTAGTTCGGTTTCCATGTTTCGGCCGCACCATTCCAAATGGATGCTCCTTCATCCTTGTGTGTGTAGATTTGAAATGTGTGTATTCCGAAGCGTTCCTCCAGCTTGTCGGCCAGTTCTTGGAGTTGCTGGAGTGTGGTGTCCTCGCTGATCACGACAACTCCCTCACGTATTGGGGTGGCTTTTTTCTGCAAGGATTGTCCGGTCGAAGCCTTGTATTTTTCTTGGATGTCCTGCAGAACTTCATTAATTGGCCGTTCTACCCATTGCTCGTTTTTGTGGGAGAGTTCGGGCCGGATATAATCCAGTTCCTTACTGCGGAGGTTGTGCCGTTCTGCGCTGCCGATGTTGCAGGCTCTTACATTGATGCTTGTCTTTGCCATACTCTGTGGTTTTAGGTTAATACTGGGTTTTTACGGTGTGCGTGAAACGTCACACCACACGGGGTCGAGGGGTGTCCCCTCGCACACAACCCCTTTAGGGGTTATAGTGTGCTATAACCTTTGACAAAGTTAAGCCTTCCGGATGGAATTTGCAAGCGGTCGATTGTGTGTGCTGGAATCGGTTGGCCGTTAGGAGCCGGACATAAGGGAAAAAGACACGTAACACTACGAAAAATCATCGGTCGGGGAGCGCCGCACGGCAAGGGGGTGCACCAGCACTCCCGACGAGTGCAGCCGTTAGGTATGTAAGTGAAGAAAAAAATGTGTACCAAAATGGCTACCATAAAAATAAAAGTATTATCTTTGCATAGAATTTAAAAGAAATGATAGTATGATAGTAGTAAGCGGTAGAGAATTTAGAGCCAATCAAGGAAAATACATTGATATGGTTGTTGATGGTCGTGACCTTGTTTTAAAATTTCGAGGAAAAGGGAGTTTTAAGATTGTTCCAATTAGAGAGGATGATACACTAATGAGTAAAGAGGAATTTTATGCAAAAATAGACCATTCTATAAAACAGATAGAAGAAGGAAAGGTAACACGTCAGTATGATGGCGAGTCAGTAGAAGAATTTATAGACCGTCTTTTATGTACAGATTAGTATTTACGGATGACGCCAAAAAGGATTTGTTACAGCTCCAAAAGAAAGCACCTATGGCTGTCAAAAAATTAAATGCATTATTGGAAGAAATAAAGGAGCATCCGACTACCGGTACTGGTCAGGTAGAAGTACTGAAGCATTATAAAGAAGAAACATGGTCTAGGCGCATCAATAAGGAACACAGGCTAGTATATCGTGTATATGAGGATATAGTAGAGGTTCTTATTATTTCTGTATATGGTCATTATTAAAATTAAACATTATGGGAACATCAGAGAATAAACCTACCTGTAAGGATTTTGCGGAGTATCTTAAAAAATGTGCCGAAGCCTATGCCAAGCATGGGAGCCGGGAACTGACCGACAGTGATGGAGAGTATCAGGATATCTTTGATGATCTGTGCCAGCTTCATGGAGATTTTGACCATGGGGCAAATCGGATCATGTCTTTAAAGGATATGTTTATAGTTTACTTTGAAACCAAGTAACACTCCATTGAGCGAAGGCAGGGTTTGTCTTTGTGTGCTCCCCCTTTGGGGGACGGGAGGGGGATAGGAAAAAATACCACTGGAGATGTCGGATATCCGTCAATTCGCTCCAGTGGTTTTATTTTGCAACTCTCCCGTATCGCTCGGCAAGGGTTGTCTTTGTGTATGGCAAAGATAGCTATTTTTCTGGAAGTATGTTTGTATTTAGCTGTTTTTATGGAGTATTCATGCCGGGATTGCGCAGCCGGGGGAATGGGGGCTCGCCCCCATACTTGATAAGTCAGAAAGTTTCGTGTCAGTTGTTATTTTGAAGGTTTTTCGAGGGATGTTTGGCGGTTTGAAAGGTTTTGTCTACTTTTGGGGTGAGATAGAAAACACGAAGCCCATCGGCTCGATACCAATGGGCTTTGTATTTTAAGAATCGGCAATCGTTTGTGTTCGTTCTTGGCCGGGCGGATACCAAACGAAAGCCACATCAAAATTTCATATGTGCAAAGATAGAACAAATATAATCAACTGCAAAGAAAGTCCGTTAAAAAACGGTGAAGAAAGCCTTAAAAAGAAAGCAAAGGCAAAAATCATATCCCATAACTTTAGTCGTAAACTTGCGGAAAAGAATCCGGATAGTAAGCTAATTAAGGCTTATGAAGAATCCCATTATTGCTCTAACACATATACGGTAGAGGGTGGGAAAGCCCATTCACACTATTGTCACCGACCGTTTTGTCCGATTTGCCAGCGTATTCAGACAGCGCAGAACGTAGAGAAGTTTCTCCCTATCATGAAATATTTACAAAGTGAAGGGAAGGAGTTTTATTTTGTCACGTTGACTTGTCGTAATTGTGTTACAGACAGTTCGGAGAAACTTCGTTCCTTTATTCGGAAAAGTAATAAGATTTGGTCTGAAGGTATCAGGACAAGGCATGCTTTTCGTGCTTTGGGATGTTCCGGAGTGATGAAGAAAGAGTGCACTTACCATGTAAAGGATAGGAAGAATGGGGTATATTCTTTTCATTACCATTTTCATATAATAGTGGATTCTTTAGAAGCGGCTAAGTATATAAT
>NZ_JBDFXP010000098.1:0-3494 GCF_040911965.1 Phocaeicola sp. RTP21359st1_B8_RTP21360_211022 | reverse complement strand
GGACTTTTTACTTGAAAAAATGTCACCTTTTGAAGCCAAGTGATTCAATCTTTTTGTACTTTTGCGGACAATATGATTTTATAAAGGAAAACTCACATGGATTCAGTCTTTATTACGACGCGTAAGCAACGGATTATCAGAGAACTAAGGGATTATATGTTGATTGCTCTTGGTATGCTGATGTATGCTATTGGATGGACCGTCTTTTTGTTACCTAATGACCTTCCTTCGGGTGCGGTGCCAGGTATTGCTTCTATTGTTTATTGGGCTACCGGTTTGCCGGTTCAGTACACTTATTTGGGAATAAACGGAGCATTGTTGATACTTTCTTTGGTTATTTTGGGATGGAAGTTTAGTGTGAAAACCATCTATGCTGTATTTGTGCTGAGTTCTATTCTGCCTATCATACAGGATTTGACCGGGGGAGAGTCTTTAATACATGACCAACCTTTCATGGCTTGTGTCTTGGGAGCCTTTTTCTGCGGAGGTGGTATTGGTGTCGCTTTTTCTGCCAATGGTAGCACAGGAGGTACGGATATTATAGCTGCTATTGTCAATAAGTATCGTGATATTACTTTGGGCCGGGTTATTTTGATGTGTGATTTGGTTATTATCTCTTCCAGTTATTTTGTATTGCATGATTGGGAGAAGGTGGTATATGGATATGTTGTCTTGTTTATATCCAGCTTTGTCTTGGATCAGGTAGTAAATAGTGCCCGTCAGTCAGTGCAATTCTTTATTATTTCTAAGAAGCATGAAGAAATAGGGCATCGCATAAATAAAGACCTTCATCGAGGAGTGACGTTCATTGACGGAGTAGGTTGTTATACCGGTGCGGGTGTGAAAATGATGTTTGTGCTGGCAAAAAAACGTGAGTCTACTACTATATTCCGTTTGATAAAAGATATAGATCCGAATGCATTTGTATCACAAAGTGCTGTCATTGGTGTATTTGGAGAAGGCTTTGATAGAATAAAGGTTAAATAAGAGTTCCGAAGTTAAAAAATAGAATAAGGGCGTTCTGAATGGACGCCTTTTTTTATGTCTGTTTTTTGAATGAACTTCAAAGGATATAAGACTTTGTTAACTGAATGAACTTTCATAATGTAAGTTTGTTGTCTGCTTTATCTCGAAAAATAAGTATAAAATAATATTTTGAAATTATATCAGATTATATTTTGATATCAAAATGTTAGTTTATACCTTTGCTGTATAAAATAAGAAATGATAAACTAATAAATAACCTGATCATGGAAACAAAACTTACAGAAGAAACCCGAGTAGAAAGTGATTTAATTGGTGCCCGCGAAATTCCGGCCAGTGCATTGTATGGTGTGCAGACTCTAAGAGGCATAGAAAATTTCCCAATAAGTAAATTTCATCTAAATGAATATCCGTTGTTTATCAACGGTCTTGCCATTACGAAAATGGCAGCTGCAATGGCTAACTATGAGTTAGGTTTATTGACTAAAGAACAAAAAGATGCCATAGTGTTGGCGTGTCAGGAAATCTTAAATGGTGAGCATCATGAGCAATTCCCGGTAGACATGATTCAGGGAGGTGCCGGTACTTCTACCAATATGAATGCTAATGAAGTCATTGCTAACCGTGCTTTGGAGATTATGGGACACAAACGTGGCGAGTATCAATATTGCTCTCCTAATGACCATGTGAACTGCTCGCAATCAACGAATGATGCTTATCCCACTGCAATCCATATTGGCATGTATTATTCTCATCTTCGTTTTCTGCCTTATTTGGAATCGCTGATTGGTGCATTCCATAAGAAAGGAGAAGAGTTTGCGCATATCATCAAAATGGGGCGTACTCAGCTGGAAGATGCCGTTCCTATGACTTTAGGTCAGACATTCAATGGTTTTGCCAGTATATTGAGAGATGAAATTCGTCATTTGAATGAAGCTGCGGCAGACTTCCTGACAGTAAATATGGGTGCTACCGCTATTGGTACAGGCATTTGTGCGGAACCGGGATATGCGGAAAAATGTGTGAAAGCATTGTGTGAAATTACAGGTTTTGATTTCAAATTGTCGTCAGATTTGGTAGGAGCTACTTCAGATACTTCCTGCTTGGTAGGTTATGCTTCAGCTTTAAAAAGAATAGCCGTAAAGGTAAATAAAATATGTAATGATTTACGTTTGCTGGCTAGCGGACCGCGTTGTGGCTTAGGAGAATTCAACCTTCCGGCTATGCAACCGGGATCTTCTATAATGCCAGGTAAGGTGAATCCGGTGATTCCTGAAGTGATGAATCAGATTTGTTATAAGGTAATGGGTAACGAACTATGTGTGACTATGGCTGGCGAAGCTGCCCAAATGGAACTGAATGCTATGGAACCGGTGATGGCACAGTGTTGTTTTGAATCTGTAGATTTAATGATCAATGGTTTTGAAACCTTGCGTACACGTTGTGTAGAAGGTATTACTGCTAATGCGGAACGTTGCAAGATTGAAGTGCATAACAGTATTGGTGTAGTAACCGCATTGAATCCGATTATTGGTTATAAAAACTCTACAAAGATTGCAAAAGAAGCGTTGGAAACAGGTAGAAGTGTTTATGAACTGGTCTTGGAACATGGTATTTTAAATAAGGAAGAGTTGGATACAATCCTAAGTCCGGAAAACATGTTGAAGCCGGTAAAATTGGATATCAAGCCTAGAAGATAAATTTATTTCACCACAGACTACAGGAAGGTAAAGAACTTGTTTCATGAAGCCGGCTTCAATATTTGTAAAGCCGGCTCCATGAGTGGTGGCACCAGTTTTATTTCTGCCGATAAATTGATTTCTAGAAATCCGGTATAGTGGTTTGCCACTGCTATAGCGTATAAATTGTTTTGCCGATATTTTATCGGCAGACAGTTTGTATAGCCTGTGGTATATTTTTTTAGAACTTTCTGAATGTGAGGCGTGCATAATCAGATTTCAGAATTAGTTTCTTGCCTGTTGCTTTTTCCACCTTAAGATGATTAATAGCTTGATTAAGTCCGAAAGGTTTCAATTCATTCAGTGTCGTTAGTTTTTCTTCATCTCCCCGGTGGCGGAATTCACTCATGGTTACCTCATCTCCTTTATAAGAGAAACGTCCGATATGAGTGCCTCCATTTCCACCTTTGGCACTGATTTCCACCAAATGTAACTGGATACTATAATAAATGCGGTTACATTCTTCTATTTTCCCATTAGTATATTCTATAGTCATTAATTGCCATCTGCCATCTAATTTGCCGTTGATGGGAGCTTTGTCACAACTGCTGATTCCCAGCATAAAGAGTATGAATAATAATATTTGTTTCATATGTTGATTGGGTTGACAGTTAAAATTTCTATTTATTGCCCGATTTGATAATTCCTTGTTTGCGGATAACCAGCATTCCACCATAATTATTTCCAAGTAAGCTGCCGCGATCCATAGCTCCGGATACAGTGAAACTCCATCCTTTCAGTTGTTGTGGAGCATAAGTTACTTCAAACAAA
>NZ_JBDFXP010000097.1:0-3918 GCF_040911965.1 Phocaeicola sp. RTP21359st1_B8_RTP21360_211022 | reverse complement strand
GCTTGAAATTGCATCCGAAGTAGTTGTTCACCGCATTACTCAGGTAGGTCGTATTCGTGCCGGATACTATACAGTAATACTAATTGTTTGAACACCAGTTATATGTGTGACAACTTTAATGATGTAAGGGCCGTTTCAGGTCCTTTTTTATTTATAATTGACAATAATATCCGGTAAACTATCTACTGCTTTTTGTTTGAGTTCATCTATGATATGAACATATTTTTCAGTGTGCCGGGTAGTAGAATGTCCTGCAAGGCTGGCGGCGGTCTTGATATTAGCTCCATTTGCCATAATGTTGGTGATAAATGAGTGCCGGGCACAGTGGAAGGTGATGTGCTTGTGTATATTAGCCCTTTTGACCCATTTGTTTAAAATTCTTAGTGTGTAAGAATAGGAGGGGAGCCCGAATACCAACTCCTCGTTAATGCCTTTATGTCTTTGCAGGAGCTTGATGGCAGTGTGGTTTAAGTTTAGATGCAAGATTGCGTTTTTGGAGTGTGACTGTACTTTCTGTTGTAGAATAGTAAGGCGGTTTGATGAGAAATCTATGTCTTTATATTGCAGTTGGTGCACATCACACCAGCGCAGCCCACAATAGCAAGAGAACAAGAATGCCCTTTTTACTTCGTTGTTGGGGCATGGAGTGATAGCAAGTTTCTGAATCTCTTTTAAGCTGAGGATTGCTTTGGTTACCTCATCAAACTGCATCAGGCGGATACCATCTGTAGGGTTAGAGGTCATTAACTTTTTTTCTATACATTTATTGATGCACATTCTGAATTTCTTGAAATATCCGATGGGAGTGTTACCTCGGAGATGACCCCTGAGATACTCAAGAAAATTTATACAAAAATCTTTTGTGAGAAGGGTTACAGGTAAGCTTTTCTTTCTTGTAAACAGTCGCAGATGGGTGATACATGCCCTGACCATTTTCTTGTCCTTTTTGTGATAGGTATCCAGGTATTGTCCTATCAGAATATAGAAATCGGGAACATTGCTTTTATCTGTTGGAAGTATATCATCGAATGTATTTTCTATATCGTTCAGATGATATTCAACAGATAAGAATTCTAGTTCCTTCTTTGCTCTTATCTGCCTGGCAATTAGTACCTTGTTTCTGTTTTCCGCTCTTCGCTCTGCACTGGTAGGAGCGTCCAGGATGATGCCCAAATACTCTTTGCGGCGCTTCCCGTTATAACTGTAATTCAAATAAAGCGAAACTCTTCCTTTGTTCAATTGTTTCTTTCCTAATGTAATTCCCATAATGAATAATAATTAATACAATAATAATGTTGAAAAGAAGGACCAGAGAGGAACTGAAAATGAATTCCTCCATCTTTCTTTCTATAATAATAATATCTTTTGTACCTTTGTGTCATAAACAAAAAAATGGAAGAAAATTTTGATATACGCGAGCAACAGCTCACAACTAAGGAACGCGATTTTGAGAATGCCTTACGTCCGCTGAATTTTGAAGATTTCAGCGGGCAGGATAAGGTAGTGGATAATCTGCGCATCTTTGTCAAGGCGGCGCGTCTGCGGGCCGAGGCGTTAGACCATGTTCTTTTGCACGGACCTCCCGGCTTGGGCAAGACGACCTTAAGTAATATCATTGCCAATGAACTGGGAGTAGGTTTTAAAGTGACCTCAGGACCGGTGCTGGATAAACCGGGTGATTTGGCGGGAGTACTGACCAGCCTGGAACCCAATGATGTGCTTTTTATTGATGAAATACATCGGTTGAGCCCTGTGGTAGAAGAATATCTGTATTCTGCCATGGAGGATTATCGTATCGATATAATGATAGACAAGGGACCTTCGGCGCGTAGTATCCAGTTGGAGTTGAGCCCGTTTACTTTGGTTGGAGCCACTACCCGGAGTGGGTTGCTGACTGCGCCTTTGCGTGCCCGTTTTGGAATTAATCTTCATTTGGAGTATTATGACGATGATGTATTGACAAGCATTATCCGTCGTTCAGCTACTATATTGAATGTGCCTTGTGACGTGAAAGCGGCGGGTGAGATTGCTTCGCGCAGCCGTGGAACGCCCCGTATTGCAAATGCGCTGTTGAGGCGCGTCCGTGATTTTGCCCAGGTGAAAGGTTCCGGAAGGATTGATGTGGAAATTGCCCGGTTTGCTTTAGAAGCCTTGAACATTGACAGGTATGGACTGGATGAGATAGATAACAAGATTTTATGTACTATTATAGATAAGTTTAAGGGAGGCCCTGTGGGGCTGACTACTATTGCAACCGCTTTGGGTGAAGACGCCGGAACAATAGAGGAGGTTTATGAACCTTTTTTGATTAAAGAAGGTTTCTTAAAACGTACTCCGCGTGGACGTGAGGTCACGGAACTGGCCTATATGCACCTGGGACGGAGCATTTATAATAGTCAGAAGACATTATTTGATGATTAAAAGATGGCAGGATTAAAAGCATTAGCCAAGGAAACAGCCATATATGGGATGAGTAGTATCATCGGGCGGTTCCTGAATTATTTGTTAGTACCGATATATACCAACGCTTTGCCTGTGGAATCGGGGGGCTATGGTATCATTACCAATATGTATGCTATAACTGCCTTGCTGATGGTGCTTTTAACATATGGTATGGAAACCGGATTTTTCCGGTTTGCCAATAAGGGGGTGGATGATCCGATGCGCGTCTATTCCACTACTTTGCTTTCGGTAGGGGCGACTGCGCTCTTGTTTTTAATCGTTTGTCTTTCTTTTCTGCATCCCATAGCAGGTTTCTTGGGATATGGAGAGCATCCGTGGTATATGGGGATGATGCTGATTGTAGTCGCAATGGACGCTTTCCAAGCTATTCCTTTTGCTTATTTGCGATATAAGAAACGCCCTGTTAAGTTCGCTGCATTGAAATTGTTGTTCATTTTTGCCAGCATTGCCTTGAATATCGCTTATTTTGTAGGTATGAAAGGAGAGAATGTCGGAGTGGCTTTTGCTATAAATCTGGCTTGTACTTCTTTGGTGATGCTGTGTATGTGGAAAGAATTGGTGGGCTTCAGGTATGTGCTGGACAGGGAGTTGTTGCGGCGTATGCTGCATTATTCTTTCCCGATATTGATTCTGGGTATTGCCGGAATCTTAAATCAGGTAGCCGATAAAATTATTTTTCCGTTTGTTTATCCTGATAAGGCGGAGGCGACCATCCAGTTGGGTATTTATGGGGCTGCCAGTAAAATAGCTATGATAATGGCCATGCTGACACAGGCTTTCCGGTTTGCATACGAGCCGTTTGTTTTTAGTAAGAGTAAAGAAAAGGATAGTCGGGAAATGTATGCCAAAGCGATGAAGTTTTTCATTATCTTCACTTTGCTGGCCTTTTTGGCTGTTATGTTTTACCTTGATATATTGCGTTATATTTTAGGACGTGATTATTGGGTAGGGCTTAAAGTTGTACCTATTGTCATGGCTGCCGAAATGTTTATGGGTATTTATTTCAATCTTTCTTTTTGGTATAAGCTGATTGATGAAACAAAATGGGGAGCTTATTTTTCATTGGTGGGATGCAGTATCATTATCCTGATAAATATTTTCCTTATTCCGGTATTTGGCTATATGGCGTGTGCGTGGGCAGGTTTTGCCGGATATGGAGTAGCTATGCTTCTCTCTTATTTTGTAGGGCAGAAAAAATATCCTATTAATTATGATTTGAAAGCGATAGGTAACTATGTGGCGTTAGCGCTGGTACTTTACATTGTTTCAGTTTATCTTCCTATTCAAAATATATTCTTGTTGTTGGGTGTTCGTACATTACTGTTGTTATTGTTTGTGGCATATATTGTGAAAACGGACTTCCCCTTGCAGCAGATACCTGTTATAAACCGATACATAAAGAAATAGCTATGAGTGACCTGAAGAATGATTTGAAGAATGTGCCTTATATAAAGC
>NZ_JBDFXP010000096.1:0-4187 GCF_040911965.1 Phocaeicola sp. RTP21359st1_B8_RTP21360_211022 | reverse complement strand
CTATACATAAATTCTAAAATTTTTGTTCGCAGCGAAGATAGAGATTTCAATTATGAGCCAATTTTTGACTGCTTACTGGCGATAATCGCCTAGCTTTGCGCTTTGAAAGCGTTCAAGTCATTTACCACTTTACTACCGAAAAAAGTACTGCCATCCTGTAAAGTAGGTTCGTAGATAATCACCTCTGCACCTTTTGCCTTTACCCGCTTCATCACACCTTGTATGGAGGATTGGCGGAAATTATCGCTGTTCGACTTCATCGTCAGGCGATAAACGTCGATAGTACACTTGCGCTCCTCGTTGGGGCTGAAATCGCCACGGTTGTAATAATTGTAATATCCGGCTTTGGTCAGCACACGGTCGGCAATGAAGTCTTTTCTTGTACGGTTGCTTTCCACAATCGCCTGAATCAGGTTTTCGGGCACGTCGGCATAGTTTGCCAGGAGTTGCTTGGTGTCCTTGGGCAGGCAATAACCGCCGTAATCGAAGCTGGGATTGTTGTAATGCGTGCCGATGCGCGGGTCGAGGCAGACGCCGTTGATGATGGCTTGGGTGTCCAGCCCTTTCATCTCGGCATAGGTGTCAAGTTCGTTGAAGTAGCTGACACGCAAGGCCAGGTAGGTGTTGGCAAAGAGCTTCACCGCTTCGGCTTCGGTCAGACCCATGAAGAGGGTGTCGATGTTTTCCTTTATCGCCCCTTCCTGCAAGAGTGCGGCAAAGGTGCGGGCAGCTTCGTCCAAACGGGTGTTGCCTTCGGGACGTCCTACGATGATGCGGCTGGGATAAAGGTTGTCGTACAATGCCTTGCTTTCGCGCAGGAATTCGGGCGAGAAGATGACGTTCTCCGTGTCTAATTTCCTGCGCACACTTTCCGTGTAGCCCACAGGAATGGTACTTTTAATCACCATAACGGCACAAGGATTGACGCTCTTCACCAACTCAATGACTTCTTCTACATGGCTGGTGTCGAAGTAGTTCTTCACCGGGTCGTAGTTCGTCGGTGCGGCAATGACCACAAAGTCTGCGTCGGCATATGCCTTCGCTCCATCTAAGGTGGCAGTCAGGTTCAATTCTTTTTCAGTAAGATACTTCTCAATGTATTTGTCCTGTATGGGCGATTTACGCCGATTTATCAGTTCTACCTTTTCAGGAATCACATCAACAGCCGTCACTTGATGATGTTATGCCAGCAGTGTGGCAATGGAAAGTCCTACGTAACCGGTTCCGGCTACGGCTATTTTTATATTCTTATCCATGATTATTATTTTATTTGTCTTTTCATGTGACCAATTGTATTTTCTCCGTCTTTTACTACAAGCATCCTCTCATGAATTTGCACTGAGAAACCATAAAAGGCCGTTTTTCCCGTATTAATGAAAGAAACTGGGAATGACATAATAAAGGTCTTTGTTTACAATATAACCGTCTACCGCTACTTCTATTTCAGAACTGCCTTTCATATATTCTTTAATTGTCGGAAGCTATAAAGACTGTGACCACGGCTGTTGCAAATGACCAGAATTTGTGGAAAAGCAGTTCTGAAAATATCTTTTTCATCATTCGATACATATTCATTATTCAAGTTGATAATTCATTCACCGGCATTGCCATCCCATTCAATCATCTCGATGTCTTTTCCACAAGTTTTATTCCGTTTCTTTGGACAATTGCCCGTGGTGTGGGGTAGGAGTATGTTACTAAACATATGACCATTTTTACTGGTTATGATTCACTACAATTTTTAATTCGTCGTGTGAAACCGGGCGTTTACAGCGAATTTGTCGCAACTGTTTAAAATGATAAATTTACAAACGGAACTAGCGAACCACCCTTTATGGCAGCTTCACTACTACCTTGTTTCCGGATACCTTTGTTCCTGTGACATCGCCTTTCATGCTGATTTCTATATCAGAGTATTGCGGTTCAATCATCATTGTGCCGTCAATGGCAATGACACCCCACTGGCTGTAATTCTTCTCCACGGCGCAATACCTGCCTATGGGAGGCCTGACATTGCGGTATATCGGAGGAATGGTGATACGCTCACCGACTTTCAGCCCCCATTTCATCCCTGAACGGAACGGAACAGCCTCGCCCGACTTTTCCAGAAGTTGCCGCCTCTTTTCCATTTTCTCGGATTCCGCCATATTCCGTATCTCCCTCGCACGCTTTGCCAGTCGCTCCATCGCGGCCAAACATTTCTCTCCCTCCTCTGCCGGGAAGTGACATCCGATGTATTTTTTTTCCCCACAGTCTGTCACATGATAGTATTTCCCTCCGATGTCCGTCACGATGATGCTTCCATCCGCCAACCATCGGCGTATCCAATAGTAACTGTCATGATCACCACCGAGGAGACAGGCATATCCCCATGGAAAACCAGCCATATGCGGATCGTCAATATAGCATTGGACGGAAGCATTGTAATCAAAAATCGCCACATAGAACTTGTGGTCATAAATATAGCCGCCGCTCAGGTTCAGTTTGCTTGCATACAGATTTTTTGTACGGCTGTAATACATGCGACCGACTTTCAACATCTCCACATCCCCGAAACGCTTCACCTCAGGTTTTTCCCTGTATGACCGCAGGTTGTAAAGATCTATATAATCAGACCTGCCGTTCGGTTTCTGCACGGTCAGGAAATTGTTTCTCATGAATTTCATGGACTGGCAATACCCTTCCTTCCTTATAATCTCACCACAGGCGTTTACCAGTCCGCAGTTCTTGTCCGAGAGCCTCACCGCTGCCATGTCATGCCGGATATCGAAGACTGTGACGAATACCGGGGCCGTAATCTTATTTCTTCCCCGGCATAGCCCCCATAACCCGCTGTTCTTGTCGTGCCATGCTCTAAGTTCCGGCCTCTTGCAGGGATTAGGAGTTTTTTGCAAAGCTATAGCGGAAAGCAGCCTGTCATGGGAAACGATCATTTCCATACCGAAGTCCTGACATAGATCTTCCGCGGTGACAGTTTCCGGACTTGTTCCGTTTCCATGCCGGATGGTCCGTATTCCCCTTCCAGCCATATCCCCACGGAACATCGCTTCCCAGTCCCATGCCATGGTGGGCAGACCGAACACACGGTAAAGCCCCACGTTGTCTATCAGCACACATGTTTCCTTACCGGTTGATTTTCTCAGTCCGCGCCCGGCCTGTTGCAGATATTTGGCCAGTGAGAGTGTCGGGCGTGCCATCTGCACGAACTCCACATCGGGGCAGTCAAATCCCTCGCTGAAAACGTCCACATTTACCAGTACCTTTATTCTGCCTGTCTTGAAATCCTTCACCATCCGTCCGCGTTCAGCAGCCGGTGTGTGACTGTCTATGGCTGCGGCGTCCAGTCCTTTTCCACTGTAATACGCCGCGATGTTCCGCGCATGGTCGATACTGACGGCATAGACGATCCCCTTCTTCCCGTCCGCATACTCCAGAACGCTCCGATACAACTGATCGATGCTTGTGTGACGGTTCAGTACGTCATTCATCTCCCTTACCTGGTAATCACCATCTGCACCGCGTTTCTCCAGCGAGTCTATCAACCGTTGCTCCCTGCTGTTTGCACGTATCGAGACATAATCAAATGACGACAGCCACCCTTTCCTTATAAACTCCGCCACACTCCATGAGCATACCAGCGAGTCGAAAAGGTCCGTGAACCCGGTGCGTCCCATCCGGCAGGGAGTAGCGGTAAGTCCGAGAAATTTTGCTTCCGGACACCAGTTCCACAGCATCCGGTAAGTCCTTGCCTGCGCATGATGCGCCTCGTCGATGATGACCAGTTCCGGTTTTTCCACCACATCATCGTAATGCCGTGTTAGCCATTGTATGGACATCACCCTGACGCACCCGTCAGTCAGACTTGTCCCGTATTTTGCAACGGTCTTTTCTATCTGCTCCACAAGCTCCCTGCGGTGTGCGACGATCCAGACCGTCCTCTTTCCATCAGTGAGAAAACTGCTTACCACCGCCGCCAATACATGGGTCTTGCCGGTACCTGTAGGCATCTGCACCATCACGCTGCGGTGCGTCCGCCATTCCTCCGAGAGACGCTGTATAATATCTTCCTGATAGTAATGCAGACATACGGTTTTTGCCATATCGTTTTCGATTAAAGCTCCGGGAACAAGCGCTCTCGTTCCCGGAGCTCCCCCTGCACTTTTCACAAAGGACAAGGGTTCTGATCT
>NZ_JBDFXP010000095.1:0-4559 GCF_040911965.1 Phocaeicola sp. RTP21359st1_B8_RTP21360_211022 | reverse complement strand
GATGTAAGTCCTAATCTTGATATTCTTCCGGGTGGTCCTATTCCTCCCAATCCTACAGAGTTGATGGCGCGTACGGTACTGGAAGATGCAATAGAGAAATTGAAAGAGCGTTACGATTACATTATTCTTGATACGGCTCCTATTGCTATTGTGACCGATACTGCTATTGCCAGTCGTGTGGCTGATATGTGCGTGTATGTGTGTCGTGCAGATGTAACTCCGAAGTTGGGGTATCAGTATATTAATGTGCTGCGGGATCAGAAGAAATTCGATAAATTGGCTACGGTTATTAATAGCATTGATTTGAATTCAAGAAAGAGTGGCTATGGGTATGGTCATAAATATGGCTATGGATATGGGCACAAATATGGGTATGGCTATGGTATGGACAATAGCAAAAAAGATTGATAAAAATATAGGATATGAGAAGTTTTGAAAAACTTAAGATAGCGGTGGCTGGTACTGGTTATGTTGGGTTAAGCATTGCTATCTTGTTGGCACAGCATCATCAGGTGATTGCAGTGGATGTTATTCCTGAAAAGGTTGATTTGATAAACCAACGTAAATCCCCAATCCAGGATGATTATATTGAAAAGTATTTGGCGGAAAAGGAATTGAATCTTATTGCGACTTTAGATGCGACAAAAGCATATAGTGAGGTAGATTTTGTGGTTATTGCTGCACCTACAAATTATGATCCTTTGAAGAATTATTTTGATACTTCTCATGTGGAGGAAGTGATTAAGTTAGTAAGAAATGTCAACCCTAATGCCGTTATGGTGATTAAAAGTACTATTCCTGTAGGATATACCGAAAGTGTTCGTCAGAAGTTGGATACGGAGAATGTGATTTTCTCACCGGAATTCTTGCGCGAAAGCAAGGCTTTATATGATAATCTTTATCCCAGTCGCATTATTGTAGGCAGGCCGGAAGGTGATGCTCGCTTGGAAGAGGCTGCTCACATATTCGCAGAGTTGCTTCAAGAAGGGGCGATTCGGAAAAATATTGATACGTTGTTTATGGGGCTTACTGAAGCAGAAGCTGTAAAACTTTTTGCTAATGCTTATTTGGCTTTGCGTGTGTCTTATTTTAACGAATTGGACACATATGCCGAAATGAAAGGGTTGGATACTCAAGCTATCATCAATGGTGTTTGTTTAGATCCGCGTATCGGTACACATTATAACAATCCGAGTTTTGGCTATGGTGGCTATTGTTTACCAAAAGATACTAAACAGTTGCTTGTTAATTATACTAATGTACCTGAGAATTTAATACAAGCCATTGTGGAAAGCAACCGTACTCGCAAGGACTTCATTGCCGATCAGGTGCTTCATAAAGCTGGCTACTATGATTATTATAATCGGGATGACTATAATTCTGTAGAAGAGAAACGTTGCGTAGTGGGTGTTTATCGTTTAACGATGAAATCGAATTCAGATAACTTTCGTCAATCTAGCATCCAAGGTGTAATGAAGCGTATCAAAGCAAAAGGAGCAGAAGTGATAATCTATGAGCCGACCTTAGAGGATGGTAGCACATTTTTGAGTAGTAAGGTGGTGAATGACTTTACGAAGTTTATGGAACAAAGTCAGGTGATTATAGCGAATCGATATGATAGTTGTTTGGATGAAATGAAGGAGAAAGTTTATACAAGGGATATTTTTAGCAGAGATTAAATAAGTATTTTTTAGATTAAATATTGATTCTGATTTATAAACAAGATGGAGAATAATCCTTCTGGTAATAAACGTATTGCTAAAAATACATTGTTGCTTTATTTTCGAATGCTGTTGACCATTTTAGTAGGGCTTTATACTAGCCGTGTAGTGCTCAATACACTGGGAATAAGCGATTATGGTGTTTATAATATTGTTGGTGGTGTTGTGACCATGCTTGCTTTTTTGAATTCAGCAATGGTAGCAGCTTCCCAACGCTTTATTTCATTTGAATTGGGTACTGGTGATTTGGAAAAGCTGAAAAAGGTTTTTTGTACATCAGTATCCATACATATAACTTTAGCCATTCTTATATTAATTGTTGCAGAAACAATTGGCTTATGGTTTGTCAATGCTTATTTGAATATTCCTCTAGACAGGATGGAAGCGGCTAACTGGGTTTATCAATGTTCAGTCCTTACATTGATTTTGACAATAATAAGTGTACCTTATAATTCATGTATTGTTGCACATGAGCATATGAGAGCTTTTGCTTATGTTAGTATTGTTGAGGTAATTCTAAAACTAGCGATAGTCTATCTGTTATTAATTGGTGACTTTGATAAGTTGATATTATATGCTATATTGATAGCTGTAGTTGCTTTTATTATTCGAATAATATATGGTATTTATTGTAAACAGAATTTTGAAGAGTGTACTTATCATTTTCTATTTGATAGAAAACTATTTAAAGAAATGTTTGCTTTTGCAGGTTGGAGTGTTATTGGCAATTTAGGTTTTTCATTAAAAGACCAAGGCTCTAATATCATTCTAAATCTATTTGGAGGAACAACAGTTAATGCTGCACGTGGAATAGCAATGCAAGTTAATGGAATTATTAGTAATTTTTCTTATAATTTTACGATGGCTTTAAACCCTCAAATAACAAAACAATATGCGGCAGGTAATATGAATGAATCTGGAAGATTGGTATATACAGGATGTCGTTATTCATTTTATTTGCTACTATTGATTGCAATCCCAGTTATGATTAATGTCGATTATTTGTTACAATTATGGTTGGGAACTATTCCTAAATATACATCTCAATTCTTATTGTTGGCTTTAATTACAGCATTAATAAATGTTATGTCTCCTCCATTAACAACGGCTTTACAAGCAACAGGGAATATTAAAGTTTTTCAAATAGTGATATGCATTATTATGTTATGTGAATTGCCTTTTAGTTATTTTATTTTGTATACAGGGGGCAAACCTTATATGGTAATGTATCCTAGTATTTTTGTGATATCAATCGGTTTGTTCGCTCGTTTTCTCATTTTAAAAAAAATAAGCCCATTTTATAAACTACGTCATTTTACGTTTAATGTTTTTTGTAGAAATATATTGATTGCTATTGTATGTTACTATATTTCTTTTAAAATTAAAACCAGCTTCTTCTTTTGCGATTTTATTTCATTTTTGTTGACGAGTTTTATTGCTTTTATTGTGTCATGCCTTATTATTTATGTTATAGGATTTTCACCTGAAGAGCGTAATGCTTTATTGAATTTTATCAAAAATAAAATTAGAAAAAGATGAATAGAATAGACTTTAAAATAAATTCTTTGATCTCTTATATATTGCAAATCCTTGTTATATGTTCTATTCTTTGTGTTCTACCTGTTTTCCAAGAAATTCTTTCTGTTAGACTTTCTGAACGAATCTTAGCATTAATAGGTTTTTGTACTTGTTCTATCTTTTTTTGTAGGTATCATTCTTTGTTGGATAAAGTAGGCTGGGTATATTGTATTTCATTATTGGTTATTTCAATTGTTCATACTGATATGGTGACAGTTGAAAATACATTTATGAGTTCCGTAAGATGGCTTAATATTTTCTTGTTGATACTTCTGTATAAGAACTTAAACTTAAATACGAGGTGGCTGTTATATTTTGCGTTTGTATTTTACATAACCGAATGCGGAATATGTATTATTGAAAAACTAGGTAAGTTTTATGTTATAGATTATTCTATGGCAGATTCGATGCAAGCTACGAATGCAAAGGCATATCAGTATACTTTTATGGATTTCAGAAGCAGAGGATTATTGTTACATCCACTTTATAATGCGAATGTAATATCTATTTTTATGGGTTATATATTGGTTTCCAGTCGTTTAAAAAGATATTTTCAAATAATATTGCTGTTGTTGGGATTGTTTGCTGTATGGTCTTGTAATTCAAGAGGATGTATAGCTGTTTGGTTGTTGATATTGACTTATAGGCTATTCTTTTATAAACAGAATGTGTGGAAAGTCTTAATTGCACTGTTTTTTCTATATATGATAATTCCAAATGTTATTGTTCTTGTACAACAGTCAGGATTATTGGGAAGATTTAATTTTGATTTTAGCGATTCATCTTCCGAAACGCGACTAACAGCCTTTGAATTATTTTTTATATACCCATGGAAAACTGAGGATATTGTTTATGGATTAGGTGATTGGATTTATTATCCATTTACAGAAATACGATTGGAAAATGGTTTTCTTTTAAATTTATCTTATTGGGGATGGATTGTAGGTAGCATCAAGTCATTTGCGGAAATTTATTTGACTTATAAATGTTTGTCTTTTTACTCATTTAATGATAAAATTATCATTATGCTTGCCATTTGGGGTGTAGCAAGCTTAAATAATAACATGACATATATTATGCTGTTATCATTCTTTTTATTGGCAAATATATTCTTAAATACAGAAAATCATTGTGGCATGAAAATAAAAAATATTTTCTTCCTTTTTAAAAAATAGAAAAAGTCTTGTAAGCAGTCAAAAATTGGCTCATAATTGAAATCTCTATCTTCGCTGCGAACAAAAATTTTAGGATTTATGTATA
>NZ_JBDFXP010000094.1:0-4644 GCF_040911965.1 Phocaeicola sp. RTP21359st1_B8_RTP21360_211022 | reverse complement strand
CAAAGCCCCAGCTTGTGAAAGTCGGGGCTTTGTGCGTAAAAAACAGAAGGTGTGCATTTTGACACACCTTCTTTTATAGAAAAGTTAATATGAGAATTATTAAATATTAGGCATTGGATTATTATCCTCTTCGCCAATACCATTATTATCTTGAATTTCTTTTCTTGGAATCAAAATTCTAAAGATATCATCTTCAGCCGGAAAATCGTATTGTGCATCCAAATTGTGATTGGTTCCTTCATATTTACGAATAATAGGCTTCTTTAAGCGTTTCAAATCGAACCATGCAATGCCTTCACCCCAAAATTCGATACGACGCTGTAACCAACAGGCATCTTGTATTCCTTTTGCATCTGTTGCATCACATACATAATCCGGTTGACGGGTTTTCACAAATTCTTCTAATAATGATTTACCACCGGCAATATTACCTCCCATAGCCAAAGCTTCTGCTTCAATCAACCACATCTCTTCAGCACGCATATAACACAGATCGTTGCAATTATTACCTTCCAAATCATACCACATATACTTCAAATTAGCATATTTAGGTAAAGCTACACTTCCCATCGGTCCTCCTTCATAAGTAAAGTCCTTATCCGCAAACCATCCTTTACGAATATCATTGTCAGCTATTTTACTGTATAATTCAGAACTAATATTCTTGAACATTCCTCCAGCCGTGACATAACCATAAGCGGTAGAACTGATGTGGGAGATAAAGTTAACAATACCTGTCTGAACAATCTCCGCATCCGTTGTAATATGTGAGGTAAACATCCAAGTATGATGTTTGTTCATATCGATATAACCCTCATCTATCAATTCAGCCTTATCGGCAGGTGCTCCATAAGAAGCACGAGCCTCTTTAGCATATTTGGCAGCATTAGTCCAATCTTCTTTTAACAGATACATACGTGCCAATAAACCAGAAATCACAGTTTGGTCGATATAAGTGCTGTTCAAACGTTGGTATGAAGATAAATCACTGTGTGCCTGCACTAAATCTTTTTCAATCAAATCATAAACCTCCTTTACACTTGCACGAGGATTATTGCTCAATACATCTGGCTCGGTAGTTTCTAGGACAATAGGTACCGCAGGAGCATTTTCATGACCTGCATAAGTATGCTGATACATCTGTACCAAAGTCAAATAAGCAAAAGCACGCATACCTAAAGCCTGTCCACGATCTTCTTTTTTAGAATCATCTGTAGTTGTTTTCAATACGTCATTAGCCGATTTTATTAATTTATACAAATAGTTCCAAAAATAGAACGTAGAAATATATTGGTATGCTCTAGAATTCTGATTAAATTGATAATCAGTATAATACCATCCATATTTAGAACTATACTGAATCATGTCCTGCCCCCACAAATCCGAACATAACAAAATATGATGATAACCATAATCGTAATGTTGAGCTTCATCACCATATCCCATTGTATCAAATTTATACAAATAGGCATACATACCGTTCAAACCTGCCACCGGATCAACTTCATCCATCTGATCACTAGTAATGATATCACCAGATTCAGCCTCAAAAAAACTATCAGAACAACTGCTAAACAATCCTACCATGGCTGCAAAAGCCGTATATTTTAAAATTTTTTTCATGCTTTCTTGTTTTATCAATTAAAATTTCATTGTTATACCACCAGAAATACTACGCAATGCCGAATAATTATAATTTGATTCGCCATTCCAATTTGTACGAGGGTCATAACCTTTACGAGCAGAAAGTAGTGCTACATTGTCTGCCACAAAATATACTCTTAAGCTCTCGCAACCCAATTTTGCAATCCAATTCTTCGGCAATGTATAACCTACAGAAATATTTTGCAAACTTAAATACGAAGTTGAAGTCAAGAAACGGGTAGAAGTAGAATTGTTATTACTTTCTTTTGCATTTAATTTTGGCACATCAGTATATTTATTTTCCGGTGTCCAAGCATTTAAAATATCATTATGATAATTTGTTCCTGCACCCTGAGCGCTATTCATCAAAGTTGCATAGGTATAATCATAGCCTTGTCCTCCTAATTGATAAGTAAGTGCAATACTAAAATCGAATCCATAAGCATTTAATGAAGTACTAATACCACCATACAAATCAGGCAAGGCACAACCTGCTTTATAATCCGTCGCCTCGCTATATGTCTTAGTTGTTTCTTTAGTCGTATTTCCATTCTTATCAGTAACATCTTTATACCACATAGCCTTTCCGTCTTCCGGATCTACACCAGCCCATTCTTTTATATAATAGTCGTAGTACGAACCTCCTTCAACCATTTTGAAAATACCATTCCAAATACCGGACTCTCTTTTTTCTTCCGGTAAAGTCAAAATTTTGTTTTTATAGGTAGTTGCATTAACAGAAATATTCCAATTAATCTTACTTGTGCGAATAATGTCCCCACTTAATTCTACTTCAAATCCGGTATTGCGCATATCACCAATATTATCCGGATAAGAATTAGAACCGGTACTAGCTGCTAAAGGACGGTTAAACAACAAATCTTTTGCATAGCGGGAGAAAAATTCAAAGCCTCCACTCAAACGTCCGTTTAATACGCTAAATTCAATACCTGTATTAAAATTATAGTTAGTTTCCCACTTTAATTTATCATTACCCTTATATGTTTGAGTAATTGCGGGTTGTCCGTTATTGTTGCTCACACTGAATTGATCCATATAAGCATAACGGTTACGCACCCCATTCAACAACAAGTAGTCATTACCTTGCGAACCATAGCTAACTTTAAACTTTAAGTTATCTAACCATTCAACGTCCTTCAAAAAATTTTCCTCTTTCAGTCTCCAACTAGCACCTACAGACCAAAAATTCCCCCAACGATAATCTGGATGAAATACTGAAGAAGCATCACGACGATAACTTCCCGAGAAGTAATATCTATCCTTATAATTATATTCCACACGTCCCAAGAAACCTTCAGTAGTATATTCTGTCACATAAGAACCAGCTTGCGGATTACTCACTGCATGATTCAATGAAGTTGACCCCCACAAAGCAAAGTTATTTTTTGATCCGTATAAATAATCATACTTATTCTGATAAGTTTCATGTCCAAGCAGTACATTTACCGAATGCTCTCCAAAAGTACGTTCCCATGTAAGCAATTCCTGCAAATTAATAGTCATATTGCGAGTGCTATAATGAGTTGCAATACCGTTTTGTGCAGTAAACTGTCCGTATTCACCATTTTGAAATACCATTTGACGAGTATTATCGTTTTCTATTCCGGCACGGAAAGTAAATTTAAAATCTTTCAAAAAGGAAATTTCGGCAAACATGTTTCCGCTGAAATAATCTTTTCCATTTTTACGATCATCCAAACTCTGACTACCTAATGCGTTTGAATTTCCTGATACAGGACGCTGCATACCCGGAGTATCTCCATAATCATACACTATGCGACCATGACTATCATACATAAAATTACCATTTTCATCACGTTTGTAGATAGGATAAATGGGAGCCATGGTACGTGATACGTAGAACATATTGGTGCCAGCAGTTTGGTCTTGTTCTTCTGTAGCTGAAGTGGCTACAGTAGAAGTATTGACATAAGCAAAATTACCACCCATCTTAATATTCTTGTTAAACTGGTGTTCCAAACGCAAACGGGCAGAGTAACGTGTAAAACCGGATTTTACAATATAACCTTCATCATCCAAATAACCAAATGACAAATAATAACTAGTCTTTTCATTAGCCCCGTTCATGTTTACGTTATATTCTTGTCGTAAACCGCTGTGAAACATTTCCTTTTCCCAATTATCCGCATATTTAATTCTAGCATTAGGATTAAATGTTCCATCCGGTAATACCACTTCGTTATTACCTACAGTCGTAACATTGTAACTCAAGCCACTACCACTGTCGGTAATCAAAGCGTTCGAAGCTAATTGTCCGGGATTAGCCTCGCCATTAGCCTCATACATTCCTTTCAACTCTCGCCAATATGTAGTATAATAAGTAGCAGGATCTCTCATTACATCATACTCAGGTACACCACGACTATTAGATCCCCATTTAGCATCAACGGTTATAGTAGCTTTACCTATTTTACCTCTTTTAGTAGTAATCAAGACAACACCATTAGCACCACGTGCACCATATAATGCATTGGCAGCAGCATCTTTTAATACAGTCATAGATTCAACATCTTGACTATTAATCATACTCAAATCTCCATCAAAAGGAGAACCGTCCACAACAATAAGAGGTTCACTGGAAGCGTTAATAGAACCAAGGCCACGTACACGAATACTTGTACCAGAACCAGGGGCACCTGAAGCTGTGGTAATTTGGACTCCCGACACTGCACCCGCTAATGCTTTGGTCACATCAGACGTTTGCATTTTTTCTATTTTGTCATTTTTAACAACAGCAGCAGATCCCGTAAACGAAGACTTTTTGGCAGTACCGTACGCCACAACCATTACTTCCTCAAGCTGTTCTGTATCAGACTTTAATACAATATTCAAATTCGCTTTAATATTCACTTCTTGTGTAGCCATTCCGATAAAGGAAACCACCAAAGTCTTTGCGGAACTAAAATATACAAAAAAACATCTAGTAATCAAATATTTAGCATTCTGCTCTCTTGTAGA
>NZ_JBDFXP010000093.1:0-4669 GCF_040911965.1 Phocaeicola sp. RTP21359st1_B8_RTP21360_211022 | reverse complement strand
ACCAAAGTCTTTGCGGAACTAAAATATACAAAAAAACATCTAGTAATCAAATATTTAGCATTCTGCTCTCTTGTAGATATACAATATTACATCTATTATAACAAACTATAAATCAACTATATATTATAACATAAAAAAATAATTTGATTTTATGTCTACTTTTATTCTACCTTAAACATAAAAAAGATGCCTAGTAATCTAAGCATCTTTTTTATTATAGACCTATTATTAGCTATTCGTTTTTATCAGTAATCTCACTATTGGCATTTAACTCCTTATCGGGGATTTGATAAATGAATAATTTACTACCTGCAGGGACTTCCTTTGGAGCAATCGCACTATGATTAATTGCATGTGTTCTATCCAAACTTTCATTACGACGTTTCATGTCAAATAAACGACGACCTTCACCCCACATTTCAATACGCTTTTGAAGTTCAATTTCTTGTAAAAGTGCATCACTTGTTGCGGATGTTTCATATTTTGGATTACGAGTTTTCATAATCGTAGTCAGCATTGTTTTGGCTTCATTTTCTTTCCCTGCCCTATATAATGCTTCTGCAGCTACAAAATACATTTCACCAGTACGCAAATAAATATAGTCAGAGCAAAAAGTATCACCTGTAGGAGTAAAACCAGGCGCGGTAGAACCTATATCAATAAATTTGCGCTGCACATATTGTCTTACTTTATAATGAGTATTTGTTTCTCCCAAATCAACTCCAAACCATTTTTTACGAATGTCATCATCTGAAATTTTTTCATACAAATCACTGGAAATCATTTTGTAATTTCCTAAATTACCACCGTATCCCGGGCCGTAAGGATCAACTTGACTCATGAATGAAGCGTAGAATGTATTTGTTTCACCATTAATATCAGCCCCCCATAACACTTCGCTCAAAGAAAGGTCATTAAAGCCGGAAAGTAATTCTTTTTCACTCATCAGTGAGCCACCTTCAATAGCCAATTTTGCGTATTTAGCAACTTCATTCCATTGATCGGGATAATCATTAACAAATGAAAGAATGTTTGCATAAATAGCAGCTGCTGCATATTCATTTAATTCATCTTTCTTGGCTATTCCTTTTCCTTTCAAATAATTATATCCTTTATCTATATCACTTAATATCTGTTCATAGACCTCACTTACAGGAACACGATTCAATTTGGTTTCAGATTCAGTATAAATAGGAATACCTAATTTATCTTTATTCCATTCATAAGGTTGCTGGTACATGTTTATTAACCAAAAATAGCAGTAAGCACGTATGGTATAACTTTGTCCCAACATCTTCTCAACACTCTCATCACCGCTATCTGCCTGTTCTTTCAGACCGCTGATTACTTCATTTGCACCACTGATTACAGCATATAATTCTTGCCAATAAGTGGTCGTACGACGATAACTTGAAGCACGGTTGTCAAGCAGATAATCATATACGAAGAAGTGTGAGGTCATATATGCCATATCATCTCCCATCAAATCTGTAGCCAATTCAAATGCCTTTAATCCGAAATCATCATGACTTTGCTGTGCTTCCGGAGAAAACATATTTTTGTAATATCCTGTAATATATGCTTGAATAGCTGTAGGATCTTTATCAAGCAAATCTTTAATTTGGTCTTCTGATGCATTTTCTGAAGGTTCCTTGTCCAAAAAGTCATCGCTACAAGATCCCATCATAAACGCTGCAGCCAATATTGCTAAATATTTTGTATATTTCATAATTCTATTCTTTTAAAAGTTCAAATTAATGCCGAATGATAAAGTACGAATCGCAGAATAATTAGCAGCCGAATATCCATAAGCATATTGGCGTGGGTCCATACCTTTACGTTTAGAGAATAAAGCTACATTATCGGCAGATACGTAAATACGTGCACTGCTTGCTGATATTGCTTTCATCCATTCTTTCGGAAAAGTATATCCTAATGAAATGTTACGGATGTTAAAGAATGATGCATTTATCAAGAAACGTGAAGATTGGCTATTACTATTTTGTGCACCATCCATTATAGGCACATTTGTATTTTTATTTTCCGGAGTCCAAGCATTCAAGATATCCTTGTGCCAGTTACTGCCAATATTGCTTCCCGCATGCATGAAAGAAGAATACATGCTGTCATATATCTTTCCACCAATTTGAAAGTTTGTAGCTATAGAAAGATCGATTCCTTTGTATGCAAAATCAGTTGAAAAACCTCCTTGGAAATCGGGCAAAGTAGAACCTAATTCATATTTGCTTGCCTGAGTATAGTCTTCGGTTACGGTCCTTCCAGTCACTTTGCCATTAGCATCTTTCTCATCCATATACCATTGTGCTGCTCCTGTTTCTGGATTAACACCTGCGTATTCATAGGTATAAAGATCATAAATAGACCCTCCTTCCATTAAGCGGAACAAAGAAGCAGTACCATGAATAATTCCATTCTCTCTTTTGTCTTCTGGAAGATTCAAAATCTTGTTGCTATAATGTGTACCGTTAAAAGATAAATTCCATATAAAATCTTTTGTTTGAATTGGGGTGGCAGAAATAGTAAATTCAATCCCCTTATTCTGCATATCCAACAGGTTCATTGGAACGTAAGAAATTCCAGAAGAAATAGGATAAGGCATATTGTACAACATATCCGAAGTCTTCTTCAAGAAATATTCAGTTTCTAGTTTCAAACGGTTATTAAGAAAAGCAGCTTCCAAACCGATATTTAAATTTTTGCTTTTTTCCCAAGTCAAATCTTTATTTCCACGATAAGTTTCGACTACAGAGAAATCTCCGTTATTATTGGTTACAGAATATTGCTTCAGATATGGTTGATAGACTACATAACCATTTATATCAAGAATTCCATCATTACCTTGTGTTCCATAACTTGCTTTTAGTTTAAGATTAGACAACCATTCCACATCTTTCAAAAACTCTTCCTGTGTTAATCTCCAAGAACCTCCGACAGACCAAAAAGTACCACGGCGGTGATCAGGATGGAATTTGGAAGATTCATCTGAACGAATACTTGCAGATAGATAATATTTGTTATCAAAATCATAGTTTACACGACCAAAGAAACTTTCCATACTATGTTCTTGTGTATATGAATTCATATCACTCATAGTTATGGCATTGTTGAACTCAGGATTTCCAATAGTATAAAAATTGTATTTATGAGCATACTGATATTTCAGTGTATATGAATAAGATTCGTGACCAGCCATTATGTCAATATTATGATGACCAAATGCTTTACTATAGGTTAAAAGTTGATTTGCTGTAAACGATTCAATACGTTGATTATATTTATAAGTACGACCATTCACATTAGCAGCATCCCCATATAACTGATTCATGTGATCTGTACGGATTTGATTCATTAAATCATAACCAATGTTAGCAGTCGCTTTTAAACCATCAATAATATTAATGTTAATAGTACCACGGCCATTAAAATTGTCATTCAAAGTCTGATGCACATCCAACCCAGAATTAGCTGCAACATTTTGATTACTGAAACCGCCCATACGTGTACTGTATGTACCATCACCAAAATCATAAACAGTGTTGCCTTCTTCGTCATATATGCGATTTCCGTTTTCGTCATACGCATATACAGGATAAATAGGAGCGATTTGCTGAGTGAACATAAAAGCATTAGAGTAATTAGACAAACTAGCATTTTGTGACTGGCCTGCATTTTTTTCCGCTCTTGCGTAAGCCAAATTACCATTGATATCAATAAACTTATTTACAGTATGATTAATATTGGCACGTGCTGAAATACGTTCAAAGTCAGTATGTCTTAAGATTCCTTCATCTTTCAAATATCCCAATGATAAAAAATGAGTTGTCTTAGCGTTACCACCTTGCAGACTCAAATTATATTCCTGACGCATACCATTATGTAATGCGGCATCAGCCCAATCGTCATTATGGCGTAGAGCCGCAGAACTAACTACGCCATCTGCTGAAACCATGGCATTATTAGCTACGCCGATGAATGGATTGTATCCAATGCTACCTATTAATTCTTCGGAAGCTTCTGCACCTGTAGATTGATTTTTTAAAGTATTCCAGGCTGTTAGTACGTATTCTCTTTGATCTTTCATGATATCATATTCTGGAACACCACGAGTATTTACTCCCCAGCGTGCATCAAGAGTAACTTTGGATTTATCTACCATACCTTTTTTAGTAGTAATCATCACAACACCATTTGCTGCACGTGAGCCATAAAGGGCTGCAGATGCAGCATCTTTTAATATAGACATACTTTCAATATCGGCAGGATTTAATGCATTAACCGACTCTTCGTCATAAGGCATACCATCAACTACGTATAAAGGAGCCGATGATGCGCTAAAAGAGCCAATACCACGGATTCTTATTTTAGCATTTTCTCCAGGCTGCCCACTGGTATTGATTACTTGTACACCTGCTGCTGCACCTTCCAAGGCTTTAGATACTGAAGAAACCTGCATTTTTGCTATTTTTTCTCCACTAACAGCAGTCGCTGATCCTGTAAAAGATGACTTTTTCGCAGTACCATAAGCAACAACCACTACATCGTCAAGCATCTCTGTATCAGATTTTAAAATGATGCTAACATTCTGTTTGATAGAAACCTCTTGACTAGCCATCCCGATAAAGGAAACTACCAAAGTCTTTGCGGAACT
>NZ_JBDFXP010000092.1:0-4729 GCF_040911965.1 Phocaeicola sp. RTP21359st1_B8_RTP21360_211022 | reverse complement strand
TTAGTTCCTTCAGAACTATGTTTTTCAATTTAATTTAGATTAACGGTGCAAATATATAACAATTTTAATATATATAAAGGGTCTCTTGAAAAATATTTTTAATATGCCCTGATTTTTAACGTTTGAGATGCCTGAAGCACCTTATTTAAAGAGAGAACTGCTAACTGTCACAGAACTTTCTTGAAATGATTTATATTATTTTTTCATCGAATATTTACCCTTTGTTTGGTAGTCGGTAGAAAACAGGTAACGTATATTGGGATAAGAACCAAAGGAAAAAAGGTGATGTCAGTCCATGCCGTTGGTGTATTGCTAGAGAAAATATACCTTTTTATATATAAGTTTGCAGACAACAATCAAAAGATGAAAGGAAGGACGGAAGAGGGAAAGAAGTCCAAACAAACTGTAGGCTGTAATTTTAAGTCCTTGAACTTGCCCATGTGACAACTTGCCCAAGGACAAGATTGTCCTTTGAGGAGATAGAAAAGTTGGAACATTCCTTGTCCTGCGGTGACAGAAACATTTCTGTTATCGCAGGACAAAGGAATTTACATTAATAAATAAGCGTACCCGAGATACACCAATAACTATTGCTTCCTCCTTCGGGAGCACCCTGCGGTATTTTTACGGTGATGCTGTGTTCACCCGCTTCCAGATCACCCAAATAGATGTATTCGGGATTGGTCGCCGTACCCGGACACCAGTTGGAACGGCTCAAGTCGGAAGAACTCAGTCCATTGGAGAAATTACCCGAACAAGGATTCCAGTTACGATAAGTTCCACAATCATCCCGCCAAGGTACGAAAGAGATCACCTTTTCACCGTCCAAATAGAGAGTGTTCGGTTTCTGGTTGAACTCATCACCGCCTCCCCAACCGCCATGTCCCGTGGTGAGATAGTACAGACGGGCGTTCTTGGCAGGCTCCTTCAAGGTGAACTTTACGGTCAGAGAATCCTGACGCATGAAAATCGGATAAGGCTGTCCTGCCTGCTCCAGATAATTCACTGTATTGAACAGCGGAAGAGTATTATAAACCCGATGTTCTTCATCAGGATAATACTTCAGTTTCAACGACAGACGATGTCCTTTGGCATCCCAGTTGCCGATGTAAGCGCCAATCCAAGCTTCCCCTTCCAATTTTTCGGCCAGTGGGGTTACCTCCATTTTGTAAAGTACGGAGTCCACCCAGTCCTGCCCCTTCACCTTATTATAATTGAACTTGCGCACACCGAAACCGGTGAAGAAACGCATCAACTCTAAAGGCACATCATACTCCGCTGTGGAAATCAGCCCGTGGTAGTCCGTATTTTCCGAGCGGAAAGAGGGAACTTTCTTCAAATCACGTATGGCATCAAGAAAAGACAGCTGCTTGCCTTCCGGTATCAGAAAGACAGAACCGGTGCGGTCGTAAGCATCACCGTCCGAGTATTGGACAACTTCCGCAAAGACGGTACGATTCTTCACATAGTCGGGCAGCTTCACTTTCTTCAACAGGATGGTGCCGCCTCCGGCACTGTATTGTACGCCATCCTCCAGTACTTCGGGCAATTTAGCGTTGTTGAAGCAGATGCTCTGCTGGTCGAAGACCGGAATTGTGATAACTCCGCTTTGGTTGATGGTATATTGGTAGTCGGCCGCATCCATGCTTTCCCCCCACGACTGTGGCAACACATCCTTTCCTTTCTTCAGCGGGGTAATATGGGTGGCTTCCTGAATCATGTCACCGTTTCGCACGACTCTCAGTACCAATCCGTCAGGTACACCCACATTGGCTTGCGGAGTACCACGAAAAGGGATGTCGTTGGTATACCACACCTCGATGGTGTTGGAATTGATGGATGTGCGCAAAATTTTGCAGTTCATCCCTAAGTGTTTTCCTTCGCCCGTTTGCGTGAAACCTTTGCCGAATTCGAAGGGAGTGACCGCAGATATCACTTGCCCGTTAGGTAGTTCAGCCCTGCGGTATGCCTGCCGGGTAGTGTAGTCTATGTAACTGCCGGTCACAGGTGTCTTGTCTTCCGGGCGGGGACTGGGACGGTCGTTTTGCTCCGGCCATACGTTAGTCAATGATACGCGGTCACCGGACACGGTCATCAACAGATGCCCCGGCCGGGCTTTCCCTTTGTAATTCGATTGATAGGTCACCTCGATACCTTGTGCATTCTTCACTTTTCCAGGGTAGTTCTGCGCGCAGACCGTCCCGCTGCTAAGCAGGAAGCACAAGCCGATTCCTACGTTTTTCAAGATGGTTCTTTTCATTTTTTCTTATTTTAAAGTATGATATAACAATTCGTTTTACATGAAACACAAAATTCTCCCTTCACCCTATCCGGCTCGTTACCAGCGATCTGCCGTGTAGGAACGTCCGTAATACCCTTTAACCGGTATGTAGGCAGTGGCATTTTTGTAGCCCTCGCGTTGTAATGACGGATGGTCTCCTTGGGTCAGTGCCTGTAAGCGGCGGTATGCGGTAGAACGGGTCATTCCGCAGACCTGCTGCATCCGGGCACAGGTGATACTGCGATGATCTTTAAAATATTCACTCAGCAGCCCGTCTACTTCGATAGGCGACAAGTCCACCGTGTGCACCTTGTATCGTTCTCTTACAAAATGTGCCCGGCTTATAATACTCTTCTTGAAACTTTTCTCAGGCTGGAAGTTGACTCCTGTTATCTGTACTGTGCCACGGGTCATTTTCTTAGGATTTTCACTTTCTGTGGAGCCGATACTGACAGAGAAATACCCTAATCCGTTGATATGGATTCGTTTGCCGTCACCTAATTTCTCGGACAGAATATCTATCAGTCCCTCTACCACTGCCGCCCAGTCCGAACGGCTTACTGAAGTATAAAGCGTAGCCTCGTGTATCAAGTCCTTCGAGTGGATGGTCTGCTTGTTGGTGTTTCTCACATGGTATTTTTTCTTTTCCCCGTCATTTGCCGGAGATTCATAGATATCAAATTTAATGTCTGACATAATGTACTATGTATTTGTTTTATTTATAGGATGTTATCGTGCAAACTTACAGAACATTCTGTTGCTTCACCTTAGTGAAGCGGCAGTTTCACCCGTGTGGCAATGGCTCTTCACTAAAGTGAGTAGGCAACTTCACGTCAGTGAGAACCCAGATTCTTCCGGACGAAGGTACGGATTCTTTCGTCCTCTTGCAAAGATTCTGCCATAAATGTTTCACACGTTGGATTTATTTTAATTTGTCGGGCAAAGTTCTTGCAAAACCCTGTTTTGCAGAACTATCTTCACACCTCAAATCAATAAAAAAACAGATTTAATGGAAAAAGAAAAAGACTCAAAACTGAAACAAGCCATGAAAGGGCTTGATTCGTTCCTCACCACTCATTATTCCTTTCGTTACAACCAAATAACAGAACAATGCGAATTTCATGACAAGCACAAGTTCGATAAATACCGTGTGGTGGATGAGCGAGAATTCAACACATTGGTTATTAATGCAATAGAGGAAGGCGTGAACTGTATGGACCGTGATATGCGCCGTTATCTGGGTTCGTCACGCATTCCTTCTTTTCACCCCGTGACAGCCTATTTGGAACATCTGCCACACTGGGACGGGCACGACAGAGTAAGCGAGCTGGCACACTCGGTAAGCGATGAAACGCAATGGGTGGAGGTGTTTCATATCTGGATGCTGGGCATGGTGATGCAATGGAGCGGTAAAAACCGGATGCATGGCAACTGCCTGATTCCCATTTTGGTTAATCCCCTTCAGGGCCTGAAGAAGTCTACCTTTTGCCGGTCGCTCCTTCCACCAGCGTTACGTGGATATTATACCGATGACTTCGATGTGACCCGCGAGGGGGATGCCCTGCGCAAAATGCGCTCTTTGGCTCTTATCAATATAGACGAATTCAATCGGATGGAAGAAGGTAAACTGGCACGGTTGAAGAATCTAGTCCAAATGAGCGGTCTTAGTATGCGCCGTCCGTTTCAAAGCAGCTATAGCCAGCAACCGCGCCTTAGTTCATTTATTGGCACTTCCAATTTTTGCGATCTGCTGACCGATTCTTCCGGTAACCGCCGTTTTTATCCGGTGATGACCAAAGGGAGTATCCGTTTGCCTCGCATCAATTATAAACAACTTTATGCTCAGTTAAGAGATGAACTAAAACATAACCGCCGCTATTGGCTCTCACCCAAAGAAGAACAGGCTGTCAGCTTGCGTAATGACGCATTTTTGCGCCGTCCCATAGAGGAAAGCCTCTTTTATAGCTGCTTCAGTCTGCCCCGAGATGAGGAGAAGTTTCAAAGATGGACTATCGGCCAAATTTATGAAGTGATGAAAAAGGCCAGTCCTGAAACCATGCGTGATGTCAAGATGAGAGCCTTCGGAAAACATTTGGCTCTGATGGGAGTGAAGAAATTACATACCCGCTATGGTGACCAGTATCTGCTGAACCGGCTCTAACTGATAAACCATTTCAAGGAAATACTGAAAGTTCTGTCACCATATAATATTGAAGTCCAGCGATATGTGGTGACAGAATAAAAAGTATTACAATACAATATTTATTAACCCTATCCTAATTTAAATTTGACTATGGTAACGGGATGGTAGCTAGTAGAAAACTGGTAGAAATCGCAAATTTATTTCCTGTTTGTAAATTCAAGGACAAAGATCATCTTAAAATTACCAAAGTACATATGCTTTGATTATCAGATACATAGCTGCAAGAGTAGTTCTGAAGGAACTAA
>NZ_JBDFXP010000091.1:0-5782 GCF_040911965.1 Phocaeicola sp. RTP21359st1_B8_RTP21360_211022 | reverse complement strand
AACATAGCTGTGATTTTTTTTAAAGTTTATTGAAAATCAAGTAATTCCGTTTCCTTAGTTCCTTCAGAACTACTCTTACAGCTATTGTGTTGATATTCAATGGAGTTGAATATGATAACGACAAAAAGAAATTTCCATTTAAAGCCGTTAAAACAAACTTTAAATGGAAATTTTCTACTTCATTTCTACCCAAATCACTACTTTGCACAAAGAAATAAGGGAGTATTACATTCCGTAAAAGAATGAGAACTTTCAATAATTGGTGGGAAAGTTTTTCATCTTACAAATGAAAACAGCATCGGCTCATTATTTTAGAAAGTCCTTATCTTTTTCAAGAAGAATCAACTCTTTACTTACATATAAATAATATTTGCAAAATAATTCTATGTATAGTCCTGAAGGTCAAAATAAAACAATCCCCTTGTTTTTACAGGAAAAACAAGGGGAACTGTTATTCTTTAATTTTATTTTCAGTTCTTCGGTCCTTTGCCAAAATCAGGATTTTCTTTATCCATCCATACACGTTCGTCATGCAAAACTTGTGGATTTTTTGCATTTGTACCTTGATATGTATAACCTTGTGCTTTATATGCAGCGATAGTTATGTCATGTAACTGATCTGATTCCAAAGGCTCCATAACAGCAAATCTTCTAGGGATAGGATAAGAGTCACCCAATTGTTCGTCAAATTCCTTACGCGGTAAAATGGAACTATTCTTCATAGGAACACCAGAACGCATAATGTTAACATATTGATCAATCGGTGCATTAAAATAATGGAGATATTCTTGGATATACACTTTTTCCAAATCAGAAGCTTTATCTCCACTTAAATTATAAGCCTCTTTCTTAAGCAGTTCTGTCAGCCATTCCTCTTGCAGCTTAATGGAAACATCATGAGGGTCATTTACATAAGGACTGTCATAATAAGGTATATGATTCTGACCGGCAACATAATCATATCCTTTTACTGAAGCAGTGATACCGTCTGTAAAATACTCTTGGGCACTTTTTTGTCCATTCCAAGTAGCTCCCAACAGGGTGAATTCAGCCAAGAAGAAATTGGTTTCCGCTGCCGAAAAATACAGACCATACCAGCCATATTGTTGAGTGTCCTGAACCGGAGTAACATCCGGAGCATCCGGATAAGTATATGTCAACAAACCTTTTACCATTTCTTGATTCCGGTAAGTACACGGATAATAGCTTTTCTTGGCACCAGCTGCCGAGTACAAAACAAACAATTGTCCTGTGGGGTCAAAATAATCCTCGTATTTGTCCATCTGTCCTGCACCTATTTCTACAGGAAGACCATAATAACGTACCCAAGGTTCACCTGGACCACCCCATTCTTTAAAGACTTTCTTTCCATTTTTAACCTCAGAAATTACATTCTTTTCTACAAAATCCGGCATTTCTCTTTTTTGATCAAAATAAGCCTGCACAACATTAGAATTGTAGTCATTCTTTTGGAAGAAATAAAGCAAACGCGGATCTTTGTTGTTTACCAAAAAGTCTATAAGATGTTGCGTACCTACTCCTACAGAAAAATCATTATTCCAATTGTTATCGAACTTACCCTTGTTATATACAAAGTCATCATCCGTAGTAGCAATTAAGCCAACAGGACTTTCTGCCACCTGTTTTACTATTTCAAAAGCACGGTTCCGGTCTTTGTTTATCAAACGGGCTGCAATTTTCAATTTCAAAGAATTGGCCAGTTTGCCCCATTTTTTCAAATCACCTTTATAAATAAAGTCCTGATTATTCAAAACATCTTTGATTTCGTTACTGCTCAGATAATTAATAGTCTGGTCCAGTTCTTTCAGCCATACTTCCAAAAGTTCCTCTTGAGTGTCATACTTAGGCAATAACAAAGGAGGATTGGTATATCTGGCTTGTTCTGCTTCTGTATATTGACGTGAGCCATATAGGTCGGCATCTTGGATACTTAAATAAACCAACAAAGGATTACAAAGATATTGGATATATTCATAAGTCGCTTTTTCCTCTTCAGGCAACTGGCTGATTTGATATCGAATCTCATTAGCATAACGAAGAACTTCGTTTACTTCATAACCACAACCATTGGCTTCATCAGTCGGACGATTTGAACGAGTTGTATTACCTCCTGATGAAACTGTTGTTTGCGACCAGGTAGAAAGATCATTAAATCCTCCAAACCACTGTGCATAATCTCCCGGTTGGAAAGAAGCCTCACATTTAGTGAACAGGAAACGAATATCAGGCTTTGTAATAGTAGACGGATCTGAATTTAATTCAGAGAATTCATCTACACAGGAAGTAAACATTACACTTCCTAAAAGCAGTGCGGCTGCTAAAGTTCTATATTTCATTGTTGATAATTCTTTTAAAGTTAACAATTAGAAATTGGCATTAATTGTAAATATGTAACTTGCCGTATAAGGCTCGAAACCACGAATACGGAACTCTGAAGCTGAATTAGAACGTACAGATTCCGGATTCAGGTTATTAGGTAATGAATTATACAGATATCCCAAATTACGTGCACTGAATGACAGGTTCAATCCTTTTGCACCCAGTTTGTGACTGATGCTATTAGGCAAACGATAATTTATAGTAATATTACGCAAAGCGATATAACTCAACTTGTGTACCCAAATGTCATCAATTGTCTGTGCTCCCCATGAATAATTATTTCCATACCATGAACCGGCATGAGTGGGTTCCAGTTTTCCTTCCTGTACCAGCTGTGCGTAAGACAGTCCGCTGACATCCATTTTTGTTCCATCCACCAAGGTTGCAATTGTTCCTTCTTTAAAAACACCTTCCGGAATCATACCATCAGTATATTGAATACCTTTGGAATCGGCATATTGACTAGTCCAAGTCATACCTCCATGTTCCGGGTCACGGTATTGCAAAGAGCTTTCTGTCCAACCGGCCTGAGTTCCGTATAAGTTACAGTAAGATGCCACCAAACCTCCAAAACGCATATCCAGTCCGACATTCAAACTTAAATCTTTCCAAGTTAACGTTGTTGCTACAGATCCCAGAAAATCGGGTGTCATGTTGCCCACTACTTCCGCTGTTTTGCTTTGTGCTCTATATGCGCCTCTCCAGCTGTCATCCCACTCCAACAAAGGTACACCGTTTTCATTACGTGCCTGAGTGACATCTGACATCAACACACCATAAGACTCACCGACTTTTGCTACAGAGCCGATATGATAGTCGTATGCGTTTACATAACCGGACAATTCAATATAGTTGGCAACATTAGGATGCAAGGATACAATTTTACTTCTGTTTCGTGTATAAGTGAAGTCCAGATCCCACTGCCAGTCTTTAGTTTTGATAGGAGTGGTATTTAATGCGATTTCAATACCTGAGTTTTGGATATTACCAGCATTTACCAACTGTTGGGTAACACCGGAAATAGCAGGAACATTGATTTTCATAATCTGGTCTGTGGTATTTTCCTTATAATAAGTGAAATCCAAATTCAAACGATTATTAAAAGTACGGAAATCCAAACCTATTTCCCATGAATTCTTACGTTCCGGTTTAAGGTCGGCAATCTTCATCAGTTTGTCCAGTTCATTGGTATAGATATTGCCGTCATACATTTCCATTGTGGCAAAAGAATACGTCTGATTGACAGCGTATGGGTCTGTATCATTACCTACTTGTGCCCATGATGCACGAAGTTTTGCCAAGTTAATCCATGAAGGCATACTTTCGCGGAAAGTTTCATTAATCAACCATGAACCTGATACAGAAGGATAGAAGTATGAGTGATTACCTGTACGATTGGCATATACCAATGCAGAAGACCAGTCATTACGTCCTGTAACATCCAAATAGAATTGATTCTTCCATCCTAAATTTAAAGCAAAAATGGCAGAAATAATTCTTTTGCTGCCCGATATGGTCGATTCGCTCTTTTTAGTCTTTTTTGAGTTCTCCACGAACCATTCTCCAGGCACCACCATTCCTCCGTCAGTTGATACTTTTGAATGTTGGGAAGAGGTGTTGTAATACTCAAATCGTGCGAATCCACCGAGTGAAAAATCTTTTATCTGCTTGCTGGCAGTAAAAGTTCCCCCTACGGTAAATTGTTCTTTTATATCTTGCGTAATACCATAATATCCTCCTTCGTTTGCATAACCGGAACCTAATTGCTTATCTTCTATAGAAGTATAATAACGGTTCATATTAGCGTCTGCTTTAAACTTCAGCCAATCTGTCATCTTTACATTTACTTCAAATGTAGGACGAATAACAGTTTCCTTCCGTACATAATCGTAATTATCTACTTTGAAGAAATAATTTTTAGCGCTGGAAGGAACCGAACCATATTGGTCACCATAGCTGGTACTGGCAATACCACCATGCTCACCTAAATATTTGTTCCGGAAATAATCTACGTCAAATAGCGGGTTAATCACATTGGTATTTGCATTGACAAACAATTCACCCGCATTCAGTTGTGCATTACGCGGTTTTGAGTTGGCAAAGCTAAAAGAAGCAGCAACATCCACCCAATCGTTCAACTTATGGCTAGCTTTCAACAACATGGAGTAACGTTCAAAAGTATTGTTTTCTGTTGTTGATTTGGCATTTTTATAAGATAAAGATGTATAAAATGATGTTTTTTCATTACCACCGCGAATAGAAACATTCGTGTTTGTATTGAATCCTAATTTATATAAATCCAGCATATTATTTTTACGTGGAGAATAGGTAGTCCATGTACCATCATAATTGCGGATTTGAGAGCCATCATATCTAGGACCAAAACCAAAGTTGGGTACTCCTACTAACGTATGTTCTCCATTCTGATTTACTGTAAACTGATGTTCATCCCACATACTTCCATTTTGGTCGGCATCAGATTGTCCCGGCATGTATCCTGGACCATATAAAGTTTGAATATCCGGAGTCTTGAAAGCATGGTCAATACCAAATGTTTGAGAAACGCTGATACCCAGCCCTTGTGTACCCTTACCGGATTTGGTGGTGATTACAACCGCACCATTCAAACCGCGGGAACCATACAATGCTGTTGCCGCAGCACCTTTCAATACTGATACAGTTTCAAAATCATCAGGATTTAAGTTTTTCAACTCATTACCATAGTCGCTGGCGTTGTTGGCACCTGCGTCCCAGTCTGCTGTCGTATTACCAGATACACCGTTATCCAGAATCACTCCATCCACCACATAGATAGGCTGGTTGTTGGAACTTAAGGTTGAAGCTCCACGAATCTGTATCTTGGTACCACCAAACAAACCACCATCTGATCCTGAGATTTCAACACCGGCTACTTTACCTTGCAATGCGGCTACCGGAGAAATGGTATTGGCAGCTTTTAATTCATCTCCCTTCACTTCAGTAACTGCATATCCCAAAGCTTTTTCTTCACGCTTCAATCCCAAAGCTGTAACCACAACTTCACCTAACTGTTGCGTATCATCTTTTAAAGTTACATCAATAGGCTGTCCGGTCCATTTTACTTCCTGTGTCTGATATCCTACAAAAGAAATAACAATGATATCTCCTTTTTTTACATTTGACAAAGAAAAATCACCGTCAAGTCCGGTAATAGTACCATTAGTCGTACCTTTTACTACTACAGATGCACCAATGACAGTTTCACCCGTAGCATCCTTGACAACTCCTGTACATGTACCACTTTGTTGTGTGATTTTCACGTCGGTAACGCCGGGATTGGCGACCGCGTATGCTGCTCCGGTAGAGGCACCCATTAGGAACAGCAACATACTGACTGATTTTA
>NZ_JBDFXP010000090.1:0-5918 GCF_040911965.1 Phocaeicola sp. RTP21359st1_B8_RTP21360_211022 | reverse complement strand
GCCAGCCAATGTTAAATTCAAAACTAATTAATTAACAAAACTCGGTTTAGGGCACTGAAAAGTGCCCTTTCGAAGGGAGATGCCCTAAATTGAGTGCTTACTGATTGAATAACTTCTTGCTTTAATGGTTCAAGATTTAAGATTTTTTTTATAACCATGTATATTATATTGCAATCCTGTATAATTTTTTTAATGTATAAAAGTTGGAAATACAATGAAAAAGCATGCATACCTTATAATGGCCCACAATAATTGGAAAATATTAGAAAAGCTATTAATTCTATTAGATGATAAAAGAAATGATATTTATTTGCATATTGATTTAAAGTCAGACTTTATAGATTTTTCGAGCAAGGTTCACAATGCAAATCTTTTTATTTTTCATGAAATAGATGTCAGATGGGGAGATATTTCTCTAATACAAGTTGAATTTTTCCTTTTTAAGACTGCATATTGCAAAGGGAATTATTCTTACTATCATCTGATCAGCGGCAGTGATCTACCATTAAAAACACAAGATGAAATTCATGCTTTTTTTGACGCTCATTATCCCACTGAATTTATTGGATTTTCATTAGGAATGACATGTGATAATCGTATAAATAAGGTTTATATCTTTCCAAAGTATCAAAGAATAAAAAACAGGTATGGTAATAAGGTGTTATGTTTGCTCAGGTCCTTTTGTGTTTTTCTACAAAATCTTTTGAATTACAATCATTATAAGTTGAAAGATAAATTGATGATAGGACCTGAATGGGTTAGCATTACAGAACAGTCTGTAAGTTTGATTTTGTCAAAGGAGAAAATTATAATGAAACAATATAGATTTGCTTCTTGTGGTGATGAAGTTTATAAACAGACTATTATAGGAAATTCTTTTTTATTTAATTCTGTATATGATAAAGTTGATGATTATAAGGGATGTATGAGATTTATAGATTGGAATAAAGGCAATCCATATATTTTTCGTTCTATAGATTTTGAACAATTAATGTCTTCAGATAGAATGTTTGCAAGAAAATTTGATGAGAAAGTTGATTTTGATATAGTTGAAAGAATATTTGAAGCATTGGATAAACAAAAGAGATAATTCTAAAATGGAGTATGATATTTCTAACATATTAATATAAGAAAATCATGATTACAGCAGCGGTTGTTACATTTCATACGTCTCGTAAAGATTTGATTCGCTTAATAGATTGCGTGTTACATTCTTCGATAGATAAGTTTTTTATTATAGACAATTCAACGAATGATGCTTTGCGTGAATTTGAATCAACATCAGAACGGATTACTTATATTTATAGTGATAATTTGGGATTTGGAAGTGGGCATAATGTAGCCATTAACCGAGCAATGGACTTAGGTTGTGATTATCATATTATAATCAATCCAGATATTTATTGGGATGAAAATGTAATAGAAAAGCTAACGCAATTTATGAATGAAAATAGGGACTGTGGTCTGGTCATGCCCAAAATACTATATCCAAATGGAGAGGTTCAGTATCTATGTAAATTGCTTCCTACTCCGTTGGATTTATTTGGACGAAGATTCATTCCATTCAAGGCTTTTCAAGAAAAGCGTAATGCATGGTATGAAATGCACTGGAGCGGATATGAGAAGGTAATGGAAGTTCCCTCTTTATCTGGCTGTTTTATGTTTATACGGACTGACATATTGAAACGGATAGGAGGTTTTGATGAACGCTTCTTTATGTACGCCGAAGATTTGGACTTATGTCGCAGGATAGGAGAAATTGCCCGGACAATGTATTATCCTCAAGCTTCAGTCTTTCATGAATATGAAAAAGGTTCGTATAAGAACCGAAAGTTATTAAGGTATCATATTTGCTCTATCATTAAGTATTTCAATAAGTGGGGATGGTTCATAGATCAGAAAAGAAAAAAAAGAAATTCCCATTGTATAAAACTTATCGAATACATTCGGAACTAAACATAACATCATGCTAAATATTCTAATTATTGTAGCCGCCTTCCTGATAGCCGTAGTCTTAGCCCGTATCATCATTCCCCGTATTTTAATCATTTCTCTTCGTAAACGTCTGTTTGATACTCCGGACGCACGGAAGGTGCACAAAAAACCAGTATCCCGGCTGGGTGGAGTGTCCTTTTTCCCGGCCATCTTGTTTACTGTAACTTTCTTGATAGGAATCTGTTATATGACAGGATGGGTCTCCTTAGTGGATACAGGACAACATTGGGTACAGATACTGTTTATGTGTACAGGGTTGACATTGCTGTATATTGTGGGAATTGCGGATGATTTGATAGGGGTTCGCTATCGTCAGAAATTTATAGTGCAATTGATTGCAGCCTTCATGTTTCCGTTGGCGGGGCTTTATATCAATGATTTTTACGGGCTGTTCGGTATTCATGCAGTTTCTCCTTTCATCGGTATTCCTCTTACCTTGGTGCTCGTGATTTTTATCACCAATGCCATTAACCTGATAGACGGCATTGACGGTTTGGCATCGGGACTGAGTATGGTAGCATTGTCCGTCTTTGGCACACTGGCTGTCATTGATGACAGATGGATGAGTGCATTGCTGGCTTTTACTACCGTGGGAGTGTTGCTTCCGTTCTTTTTTTATAATGTATTTGGAAATGCGGACAGGGGACGGAAAATCTTTATGGGAGATACAGGAAGTCTTACCTTGGGCTATATATTAAGTTTCCTGGCAGTGCAATACACTATGAATACGTATGAGGCGGGTATTAATTATGAAGGTGCCATATTGATATCTTTCAGTGTATTGTTAGTTCCCTGCCTGGATGTGGTAAGGGTGGTTCTAGGCCGTGTACGTCGTGGCAAAGACCCCTTTATGCCGGATAAGACACATATTCATCACAAGTTTCTTGCCATGGGATTCACACCGCGTAAAGCGATGATTTCCATTCTATGCATTTCGTTTTTGTTTTGTGCCTCCAATGTGTTTCTGGTAAGCTATCTGAACAATACGGTGCTGTTCCTCTGTGATGTGGCCGTATGGACACTGATGAATCTTTATATCAGTAAGTTGATTTCACGACGCAATATTTCCCAAATATGATTGTTCCTTCTTTCCGCCTTTATCATTTTGCAGTAAAACTGATATGGAAACGTATGCTGGCCCTTACCCTGCTGTTTTGGCTGGGGGTGGCAGGAGTATACTATGCGGTAAACGAGATGCCTGTCTGGCAGGAATATGGTTGGTGGCTGCCATTGATGGTGGGTAGCACTTACTTTCTCTTTATGGACGTAAAATTGATGTTGATGATGATGAAACATGAAGAGAAAAAGAAGTGGAAGCGGTATCGGTAAAAAAATAAGTTCGAAGAATGAGGAATATGAAAATAGGAAGATGTTGTCTTGCCGGTTTGTTTTTGTGGATAGTACAGGGGGCAACGGCTCAAATAAATTATGGCACGACGGGATTGATGAATCTTCCTACTGCCGACATGCAGCGTGACAAGACTTTTATGGCAGGTGGTAACTGGCTGAATCATCATGCTACAGTACCCCGTTGGTGGTATGATACATGGAACTATTATATCAATATAACTATTTTTCCTTGGCTGGAAGCCGGATATCTGTGTACTGGTCATAAGGCAGTTCCTACGGATTATGGCAATAACTCCGGCTATTGGGTGCCATCTACGTATGGCAAGTTCACCAACCAGGACCGTTCTTTTCATTTTCGCTTGCGGGTGTGGAAGGAAGGTTGGTGGAAACCATGGACACCTCAAGTGGTGATAGGTGCCAATGATGCGATAGGTGATTCGGCGAATGGTGGTTCCTTATCCAATCAGCAGAATCAAGACTATGGTAATGGCTTTTGGAATCGTTATTATCTGGCAATAACCAAACATGTCAATTTTGATAATATAGGTACGTTAGGTACGCACATATCGTGGATATACAGCAACCGTTTCGACAATAAACTGAATAATCCTGCTATGGGCGTGAACTTTTGTTTCCATTTGAAAGAGAATGATTCATGGATAAGAAAAGCTGTTAATGGTGTCAATTTAATGGCTGAGGTTGTTCCTGGTTATACAGATGTGAAAGAGGACTTGACATTCAATCCCAATGGACCGAAATATCAAATGAATGTAGGTATGGAATACAGCTTTTGGAAAGACTACATCAACGCTGTAATAGAATTGAACCGTTGCAAATACTTCTCCGGCGGCATTTATTTCAAGATTCATCTGAAATGATAAAATAAATTATTCTATTAGGAATTCCCGTTTGGATTTTGTTCCTTATGCATAAATGGTAAATTTTTGTTATATTTACAAAAAGCTATTTGTGATGATGAAGCAAAAAGAAGAAATATTATATGCAATTAAGGAAGTCATAGCGCAGGTTATGCCTACAGGTGCAAGAGTGGTACTTTTGGGTTCTCAGGTTCGTAACGATGCCCGCGAGGATTCGGATTGGGATATATTGATTCTTCTTGATAAAGAAAAATTAGAAGAAGCAGATCACGATAAGTATGTTTATCCTTTATTTGAATTGGGTTGGAAAATTGATGTGGAGATTCATCCTATAATGTATACTTTAAAAGATTGGCTGGAACGAAATTTTTCTCTCTTTTATAAAAATGTGGAACAAGACGGGATTGTACTATGCTGAGTGTTGATGAGAAAAAAGCGATTATAAATTATCGGATACAAAAGTCTTACGGTAATTTGAACGAGGCAAAAGAAGTTGTGAAACTGGTTTTTTGGAACTTGGTAGGTAATCGCTTTTATTATTCGGCATTTCATATGGCTTCTGCATTATTGTTGAATAAGGGTCTTGCATCTCGTTCTCATAGCGGTACGATTCACTTGATAGGTGCTCAGTTTGTAGTAAAAGGTCTTTTAGATAAAAGTTATGGTCGTTTGCTGTCCCGTTTATTTGAATTACGGCAATCTGGCGATTATGATGATTTGTATGATGCAATAGAGGATGAGGTCGTACCTTAATTGACAAGACATTTCAATTTATTCAAGATATGGAAAAGCTAATCGTATTCAAGGGAGAATAGTTATTTTGTAGTTTGTTGTTAGCATCTAAAAAAACGTAAAAAGCCATCTCCCGTGTGAAATGGAACATGGCGTGCAATCACTTTTGGGGAATGTATGTGGGTCGAACGCTTTGTTCTCTGCGGACTTCTCGTGATGAAGATAGGTTTAAACTTTGACTCGGAAAACCATATTTTGAGTGATTGGATCATAGAAGAATAGACGATATTATAAGCTATTTGTAAAGATAAAATATTTATAATTTACTATAGGCTGTATGCGATAACGTATGCGGCCTTCCTTGTTTTTGTTGTCGGTAGCGACTGGCATCCGTATAATGTATTGCAAGAGCAAGAACGATTGTCTTCGTGACTACCAGCAGGAGATGAAGCTCAGGCTCTTTGAAGAGTGGGAGCTTCACCGGAGTGTGATGGTACAGATGCCTACAGGCACGGGAAAGACACACCTGCTGGCTGCCATAGTGAGGGAGTTCTTGTGTGGTTCCGGTAGCCGGGTATGGATTGTGGCGCATCGTCGGGAACTGGTGGAGCAGATAGAGGAGACGGTTTCCCGTTATGGAATGGGGAGGGAGGACGGAAGTGTGAGGGTGATGTCCATCCAGTGGTTGTCACGAAACCGGAAGATTGTGAACGGACAGCCGGATTTGATTGTTATTGACGAGGCACATCATGCCCTGGCAGAAACTTATCGGGAGCTTTGGAAGAGTTATCCGGAGGCGAGGAAATTGGGTATGACCGCTACCCCCTGTCGGCTGAACCGCAAAGGATTCACGGATTTGTTTGATACCCTGATTACCTCATGGAGTATTGCGGAATTTATCGGGAGGGGCTGGTTGTCGTCCTTTGACTATGTGTCCATCCGTGCGAACAGCAGGGAACAGCG
>NZ_JBDFXP010000089.1:4839-6999 GCF_040911965.1 Phocaeicola sp. RTP21359st1_B8_RTP21360_211022 | reverse complement strand
ACATATTTTTCCGTAAAGTTATGTACCTTTGTCGGCAAATAAAGATATTCTCGTCAAACAAATATAAATAATATAAACATGGAAAAAAACAGAAAAAAACAAATCGTAGTTTTGAGTATAGCTTTAGTTTGCATTTTCATCTTGGTATTTTCATTGTTCCATAAATCAGCGACAAAAGATAGCGCAAATCCTCCTTTAACAAATGTTTTGACTGATAGCATTTCTCAAATTGTCTCAGCTTGTCCTGGCGAAATTGGTGTGGCGGTTATTGTTAATAACAGAGATACGGTTAAGGTCAATAATAAGAGTGTTTATCCTATGATGAGTGTGTTTAAGGTTCATCAGGCATTAGCTCTTTGTAATGACTTTGACAATAAAGGAATTTCACTTGATACCTTAGTAAATATAAATAGGGATAAACTTGACCCAAAGACTTGGAGTCCTATGCTGAAAGATTATTCAGGGCCAGTCATATCATTGACAGTGAGAGATTTGCTGCGTTATACTCTTACTCAGAGTGACAACAATGCAAGCAACCTTATGTTTAAGGATATGGTTAATGTCGCTCAAACAGATAGTTTTATAGCCACACTCATTCCTCGTTCAAGTTTTCAGATAGCTTATACGGAAGAGGAAATGTCGGCTGACCATAACAAGGCTTACTCTAACTATACATCTCCTCTTGGTGCTGCAATGTTGATGAATCGTTTGTTTACTGAAGGTCTTATCGATGATGAGAAACAAAGTTTCATTAAGAATACGTTAAAAGAATGCAAAACAGGTGTAGATAGGATAGCAGCTCCACTTCTTGATAAAGAAGGGGTTGTTATAGCGCATAAGACAGGTTCAGGTTATGTTAATGAAAATGGTGTTCTTGCAGCTCACAATGATGTTGCCTATATATGTCTGCCTAATAATATCAGTTATACCTTAGCGGTATTTGTTAAGGATTTCAAGGGAAATGAATCACAAGCGTCACAATATGTTGCGCATATATCAGCTGTAGTATATTCTTTATTAATGCAAACTTCAGTAAAATCTTAAACTGCACTTGCTTTGATAATTAATGATAAACAATCTAAAAGCACTCTAATCGTTATCGGAGTGCTTTTAGATTACTAATCAAATTGCTTCTATTATAATTTGAATCCTCTACTTTTTCTTTCTTCCTGTTGCGGCACTCTTGCTCCATATCTAAGCCTGTGCCATTGCTCCCTGAACCAGTCGGCAATCGGCTTCCTGTTTATTGTCAGGTTCAGCCTGCTTTCATCGTCAGGGTCATTTTCCACCCTTAAAATATCATCCTTTATATCAAAGTTCCGCCTGTGTTGCTCGGAATAGATTTTACCGCTACATTTCAGGGCTTCTTTTTTGACTATAAGACTTTCAGTCATTTCTTTAGAGAATCCCAGCATGGCACAAAACTTTTCCATGCGCAGCATTTCCCTGAACATCGGAAACCACCTGAAAGCCTTGTCTATGATTCTGGCGAGCCGTGACAGTTCTTTTTCTTTCATGTCAAGTTCCTGCCTGTGCATTTCTCTGAGATTGTGGATTTGCGTATCATGCTGTTTCTGCATCTGCTGTACTTGGCTCTGCAATTTTTCAATATTGGTGTTCCGTTTTGAAACCTCGTCTTGCAGTTTTTCGTTGGCACGTTCCAGTTCTTTCAGTTTTCCACTCCCGAAAAGAGAAGCAACTCCACTAGTTATGGCTGTCGCTGCCGTGGTGGCTGTCTTCTTTAACTTGTCAGTGCGTATTTCTGATTTCACCTGTTTCAGTTCCTGCTCGGCAAGATTTATCTGTTCTTCTTTGTGCCGTTTGGCTGCATCCATGCGTTGCAGTTCAGCTTTCTGCTTCTCAATGATAAAGTCGTTCCGTTCCAGATGCTCCTTACCAGTGACAGCCTTTGACTGCCCGCGTTCCATCAGCAGGATGTCGGATGCAAGGGTCTGCATCTGCATCATGTCATCGTCATTGAGCTTTCGGCTCTTTCCTGTTTCGTGGTTCATCCAGTCGAAAACGATATGGGCATGATAGTTCGGCTTGAACCATCTGTCCCCGACTTTGAAGCTTTCCCTGTCTTCCGCTTCCGGCTGACCGTTCAGCCAATGCCCTTCATCCTTGTGCAGGAAGATTTGCAGCGGTGTGATTCCCCAC
>NZ_JBDFXP010000089.1:0-4741 GCF_040911965.1 Phocaeicola sp. RTP21359st1_B8_RTP21360_211022 | reverse complement strand
GCGTCTTTGACACTCCTCACCGAATTTACGCACGTCTGCCAGTGTGGTGTCCGACCTGACAAGCAGCACTCCTTCACGTATGGGGGAGCATCCCGCAATCTTGACTATTTTACCGTTCTTGCCTTTGCGTTCACGCTCCTTTTCCTGCATGGCACGTCCGGTCTTTTCCTTTACCATCTGTCTGATATTGTCATAATGCATCCGCAAATCCGGACTGCCGAAGTCGGGATTTATCCACTGTTCGTTATCGGTGGATAGTTCAGGAACGACATAGATTCTGGACTCTCCGATGTGGCGCATGTATTCGGCAGTCCTCCTGTTGTGAGCCTCGCTCGATGCGATGTTGCAGGGCTTGATATGTATGCTTGATTTTGTTGCCATAGATACTTGTTTTTTGGTTTGTACTTTATTGTTTGCTTTTCCGCTGTCCGTAAACGCATGGGGTTCTTAGGGGTGCAACCCATAAGCGGAGATTGCAAAGAGAGGGTCACTCTTTGCTCTGGGTTCTCAGGGGAGAAACGCCCTGAGTGGGTCATTAGGGTAAAACCCTAATCCCCTCGGGAGAGCCCACAACTACGTAAGCGGAGCGTGTAGTTATAGTGGGCTATATCAATGGCAAGCCATTGTCTGCAAACTCCAGCCTACGGCTTCCGCTCTCCTCCGTCAGGGAGGTTTTTCATCATCGTTGCCGATTGGAGATGCACCGACCAGCACAAGGTCTAAATCGTCTATCAGTTTTTGCAGGACGGGATTCTTCTCTATCATCCGCTGGAGGATTCTCTCAGCCTCGACCAAGTGGTTGGCTGTACTCATCACCTTGCCCTCCCGTATCTGAAAGATAATCCAATCGGCTATGTCGATATGGGCTTCTTTTTGTTTCGGGGTGGCATTCCTTTCGATGATGTCCGAAACCACCACCTTACAAAAGTACATGCTCTCGGCTCGCTGTTTCCACTCGGCATAAGCATCGGCATCGGGAAAGAGAAGCACGGTTCGCCCTGACAGTACACGGAGTTTCTCTTCTCTCATCTGACTCTTACCACCCGTAGCCAGCCATACATAATCGGGGAAGATAGCAGAACCGATAACGGCACTCTTCTCGGATTCCACCAAGACCACCACCTTGTCGGGATGCGTTTTCAACAAGTGTTCCCCGAAAAGGCATTGGGATAGTTGCCAATCCTCTGCCAACACACGCTGCTTTTTCAATATGCTGTGTATCCAGTTCACTGCCGATGTCTGTCCTCCCTTGATACGGTGTCCGTCTTCGGGATTGTACTGCATCACCTTTCCCGTGCGTACCTTGCCCGTCCTGTCTATCTGCCAAAAGATAACAGAGCCGTCACGGGTAGCCCCCAAACGGTATTCCTCCAACAACCGCTTCAACACCTCTTTCGCCTTGTCGCCATAGTAGGAAGTAAGGAGTGTGAAGAGGAAACGGAAGAAATTGCTACGCTCGCTTTGCGACTTCTCCACATAGTGAGGGGGAATATAGCCGATGGCTGTCGGCTTACTTTGCTGCTTCACTTTCTTCTGCTCTGCTCTTTGCCTGTCAAAAGAGAAATCATTGGTAGTTCTGTGTTCAGGATGCTCTTGAAAATACTCTTTCGGAGTGTAGTGATACCCACAACCGCTTTCGTGGTTACATCTGCCGACCGATGGATGCAACGGCACATTATTTTCGTCCACGTAATAGACGAAAGAATGCCTGTCTCCGCATTTGGGGCAGGTATGCCGTGTTGCCGTTCCTTTATACTTCTGTAATGAATAATTGCCCATAGCTTAGTCCGTTTTTGATGGTTGATTGTCGGCTGTCCCATCCTGTCCCATTGTCCCACACTCTAAGGGTTGGGACAGTGGGACACTTGGGACACCTGCGTTTTTACTCTCTTTGCTGCGCTGGATGATACGGTTTACGGTGGACTTGCCACAATTCACCTGTGAGGCTATCTCCCTGACGGACTTGCCCGATTGGGAGAGTTGCAGAATTTGGCAATCCCTTTGGCTTGATTCATTGTCGCCCAATTTTTTCAAGTGTTCCTTTTCCGTGGAATAGCCCCTGAACACGAACTGCAAGAAAGCATCCACCTTGTCAATCTCGTAAACGATTACATTATCCGCATCATGAGAGAACGTGCCATAGCGCACTTTAAGCTGCTTCACATAGCGAAGCCCTCCGTCTTGGGCACTTTTTCCAATGGTGAACACGCTGTCAAAGAAATTGTAGAGCCGTTTGCTTCCGGCAAGGTCGTTGGATGTGATGGGACAATCCAAAGAGCGTTTGGGCGTATGTGCTAGGACAAGGATAGAGAGCGCATATCTCTTTTTGAGATTGTTCAGCTGAATCATCAGCCGTCCTGCGGCATCGCCTTTCTCCATGGCGCAACACAGGTAGGTAAGATTGTCAATGATGAAAATCTTGCAGTCGGTCTGCACAGCCATCTGTTCAATGCCGCCTATGATAGCTTCCTCAAAGTTGGCATCCAAAAGCTGGTTGCAGTCAATAGACACCCGATAGAGTTTGTCGGGAAAGGTGTAGAGCTCTCCATGCTCGTTGGTATAGCGGAGCTGGAACTGCTTTTCGGACAGTTCAAAGTCCAGATACAGCACATTGTCGGTTCGGGCGATGCGGTCGGCTATCTGCACGGCAAGGATGGACTTGCCCACGTTGGAATCGGCAAACAAGCAGGAGAGTTCCCCCTCGTACCAAAAGCTGTCCCACAGCGCACGGGGCGTAGGCAATAACGATGCTTCAAGAATGGTTTGGTTTGCCGTCTTGATATTCATCATGCCTACACTGTCGGGCATACCGTTATGCGCTTGGGATGCTTTTGTGAGGTCGCCACGTATCAGGTTGATATAGTTCTTATCCTCTTCCATATCATTCACCAGTTACGTGGGTTGGGCTTGCGACGGTGGGAAGAGGATAAGGACTTGTTCAGTTCCTCGTCTGACAACGGTATGGGATTCTTTCGGGCGGTTTCCAGCCACTTGTCCAGTTCGTCACGGTAAAGGCAATAGCGTTTGCCGGGCTTGGTGGCAGGGATTGTCCCTTCTGACAGTTTCATGTAGAGCGTACCCTTAGGGATACCTAAATACTCTGCTGCCTCGTCCACAGACATGGGCACGTGGGTGTCCACCGTTTTGGCATTGTTCACACTGCGCTGCTCGGCGAGCAGGCTTTTCAGGCTCATCACTTCGTCTCGAAGCTGAGCGACAACCTCGGGGAGGTCGTTGAAGGTAAGAATTGATTTTTCCATTCGCGTACTCGTCTCTTTTGTAAGACTTGGCGCAAAGGACTGAAATGATATATCCGTGAATATCTCCACGACACGTCATTGCAAAATAATTCCCGAATAATTAAGCCCAGCCATAAATGACGGGTAAAATTACTCGGGAAACGATGTAAAACAGGCGGTTATGAGTTACCGGATGGTTGTCGTTGGTGTCGTGATTATCCTAATTCCGCACATAATCCTCGGGATAGTGGAAATCAAGTTTGCCGTTTTCGGGTTCATCAATGGGAATTTCCGTCTTTAACGGCTCTACCTTGAAATTCTTGATGGTTGATAAGTCTGTATCAGCAAACGATTTCGGGAAAAGGGCTTTGATGAACTTGGCACGGTTATCCCCATTGTAGTATCTCTTGTACAGGAAACGCTCAGAGATATTCCATACGAAGTGACGGAGTGGAATGTTGTTGATGTCTTTGGTAAACGGTCTTTGTATGGGCTTCGGGGTATAAGTGTTAAGATTCATCCATTTGTCCACCTCAGTACAGATGTGGTTCACGGTTTCTTGGTCGGCAATGCGAGGCAGGTAATAATGGCAATACTCCATGACCATGCGGATGCGCTCTTCCTTTTCCCGTTGCTCTCTGCTTGCGTAATTGGCACGGTTCTTTTCGTGAAGATCCGGGGCGATAGTAAGCTCTATCGGTTGTGTTTGGATAAGTGTCTCTTCTTTTGTCGGGGATGATTCGGGTACAGGCTCAGGGACTGATGTAGGTCCAGGCACAGATGTGGCTTCTTCAAGTGTATTTTGTGACAGTTCTTCCTGCACCTCTATGGCTTCGGCAATCGTTTCTTTCTTGCCGAACTTGATTTTGTAGATTTCGTATGTATCAAAGATAAGTGTCTGAAAGGAGAGATAGAGCAACCATCCCAACAGGTTACAGCATACGAATACTATCCACCTGACAAAGTTGTCTTGGTTGAAGCTGTCCGCTATTACCAGCGTGGCAATGGAAGATATTAGGACGATGGCGAAGCCGACAAAGCCCAAGATGATGTATTTGTCCTTGATTGATGATTCCATATTTCGTTGAGAGATTGAATGTTCCTGTATTATTTTGTGCAAAGTTAATGCTATTTTTCCCAATTACTGCCCGTTATTTGCGGTTAGAACGGTCTTTTTCAATGTATTTCACGAAATGTCATCATATCATACTCTGTTTCATACTCTGAGGGGCTTATAAATGGTGGCATCAAGCCAAAAACATAGAGGGGCGATTATAGCCTTGTAGCCATAACCGCCCCTCTGAATACCTGTCAATGTGAGACATTTATGCCTCCTTGCGCTTCAAGGTTATCTTGTCCACCACCTGACACATCTGCTGCGCTGCTATCTTGGAATAGATTTGTGTGGTGGTAATGTTCTTATGTCCGAGATAGGCTTGGATGACAGCCATGTCCGTTCCCATTTCCACGTGCAGGCTTCCGAAGCTGTGGCGGGTACAGTG
>NZ_JBDFXP010000088.1:0-7404 GCF_040911965.1 Phocaeicola sp. RTP21359st1_B8_RTP21360_211022 | reverse complement strand
ATCATCTTAAAATTACCAAAGTACATATGCTTTGATTATCAGATACATAGCTGCAAGAGTAGTTCTGAAGGAACTAAGGAAACGGAATTACTTGATTTTCAATAAACTTTAAAAAAAATCACAGCTATGTTAAAACGACTAAAATCAGTCAGTATGTTGCTGTTCCTAATGGGTGCCTCTACAGGAGCAGCATACGCGGTCGCCAATCCCGGCGTTACCGATGTGAAAATCACACAACAGACAGGGACGTGCACGGGAGTCGTAGTAGATGCTACAGGTGAAACCGTTATCGGTGCGTCTGTAGTAGTGAAAGGTACGACCAATGGTACTATTACCGGTATTGATGGTGACTTTTCCTTGTCAGGTGTTAAACAAGGAGATGTTATCCAAGTTTCCTTTGTGGGATATCTTACCCAAGAGATTAAATTTAAAGGAGAATCTTTAAAAATTATTCTTCAAGAAGATTCACAAACTCTTCAAGAAGTGGTTGTAGTAGGTTATGGTGGTGTTCAGAAAGCCAAAACAATGACTGCATCTGCCGCTACCGTAAAGATGTCCGAATTGGCAAAGTTACCGGTTGCTTCTATGTCCGAAGGGTTGGGAGGACGTGTTACCGGTGTGGTAACTCAACAGGCTTCCGGTGCGCCGGGTGAAAACGCCAGAATTTGGATTCGAGGCGGTGAAAATATCTTGTATGTCATTGACGATGTCGTGATGGATTCGGGGCAAGGTAATGAGTTTTTCAACCGCTTGCGTCCGGATGATATCGCTTCCATGTCAATCTTGAAAGACGCTGCTGCAACTGCCGTATATGGTCCGCGTGCCGCTAATGGTGTAGTAGTGATTGCTACCAAGCGTGGACAGGAAGGCGCGCCTACCATTACTTTAAACCAAAAAGTGTCTATCATGACTCCTGCTTATCGTCCCAAAGGATTGAGTAGTTACGAGTACGCATTGGCACGTAATGAAGCGGAATTGGCAAGTTTCCAAGAGAGTCCGACTTTTAATGATACAGAACTTTCTAAATATTATATGGGCGATCTGTGGCAGAAAGGATACGGATTTGAAGAAATCCGTAACCTGGTGAACGAAAGATATAATTTAGGGTATTCTTTGCAAGACATCAACGATTTGTTCGATCCGTTAAAGACACAAGGTAAAAATATCCAGGACTACTATTCTTCTTACGACCCATGGGATATGTTTGATCATACACAGCCAATGTATCAAACTAATGTCAGCCTGCGTGGTGGTGGCGAACGTATCAAATATTATTCAAGTTTGGGATATATGAAGCAAAATGGTGTCAGTGATAAATATTCATACGAACAGGTGAACATGATTTTGAACACAGACGCCATGTTGTTGAGCGACAAGAGTTTGAAATTTACTTTCAACTTGAACGGTAATACTTCTAACAACAATAAACCTGCCGATGGTGAAGGTGTGTTCAACAATGCCATGTATGGTGACTGGATGCCTAAGAGGCCGGCTGCCTGGAGTACCGGACTGCCAAGAAAGGGATCTGTGGAGGCGCAGTTGAACAACGGTTTCAACAATACAGAATCTTATCGCTTCCAGATGAATGCAGCTTTGAAATGGAGTGTGCCTTGGGTGGAAGGCTTGTCTGCACAGGCTAGCTTGAACTTCACTACTTCTTATTATCATCAGCGTCATTTTAACCATGATCAGGAAGGCGTTTATGACAATCCGTATGCTACTGCCGTTTCTTCCTATAATCCTGAAAACGCCAACTTATATGAAAAATGGAATAAGTATAAGTTGTTGACCGGCATTTTCCAGATTGATTATACCCGTTCTTTCGGAAAGCATAATCTATCTGCTATGGTGAACTATCAAAGTCAGGTAAGAAAGAGCAATTGGACGGATGCAAAGAAAAAAGGATATCCTACCACTTTGGCTCCGCAGCTTGATCTAGGCGGTACATTAGTTTCTGCCGGTGGCTCTGCTGAAGAATGGGGTTCTGCTTCTTACATCGGGCGTTTTACTTACGACTATGACAATAAGTACCTGTTCCAATACAGTGCTAACTACAATGGTTCTTTGAGTTATAGCCCGGATAAACGTTGGGGATATTTTCAGGCTTTCTCATTGGGTTGGGTGATGTCCGATGAAGTTTGGTTCAAGAATTTGGTGAATCCGAACATTGTTAATATGATAAAATTACGTGGCGGATTTGGATTGGTAGGTAATGAAGTGGGAAGTCCATTTTCTTTCCTTACCCAATATGCGCAGAGTTCAAACCGCATATTGTTTGGAGAAAATATGGCTTCTAATGTAGGATGGTACGAGTCTGATGTAGCAAACAATTTACAATGGTCCAGCAGTAAGCAGTATGGTATTGGTCTGGATTTCGGCTTTTTGAAAGACCGCTTGACAGGATCATTCGATACGTTTTTATATTTGAACAAAGGAGATGTGATGGACATGACTGATGATATGATTCGGGTAGATATTTTAGGTATGCCGAACACTCCGAAAATTAATGCTCCGTACACTACTTCACGAAAAGGAGGTTTCGAAGTTTCGTTGAACTGGCAAGACAAGATTGGCAAAGTCGGTTATCGTGTAGGGGTAAACTATTCTTATTGGGATGAACGGGTGACTCGCCATAGCAGCTCTGATTCGGACTGGTGGACTCCGACATTCGACAATATCGGCAAACGTCCTTATGTAACAAACGGAGAATCTATAACATATCCTTATGGGTTGAAGACCAATGGATTACACGGGTCATGGCAAAATATGTATAATTCCTTATTACACGCTAACAATAATATGACTTTGGGAACTCCGGCTTTGGTGGACTTAAATGGTGATGGTCGTGTAAATGATTACTATGTGTTCAATGCGGAAGGGTCTACTCCACATACTCAATTTGGTGTAACTTTAGGAGCCGACTGGAACGGATTCGATCTGGAACTGTTCTTCCAAGGAGCAACCGGTGCAAGGGGAGCTATGCCTTCTCCGCTCCGCAGCCAACAAAGCTATATGTGGAATTACGGACAATACGCGTTCCAGAATGCATATACACCGAGCAACCCTGATGTAGACGCCGCTCTTCCAACTCCGGTTCCTGAAGGCAATGGATTTGGATATAGTTACATTGACATCTGGTCTTTTGATGCCTCTTACCTGAAACTGAAAAATATCAGTTTACGTTATGACTTAAAACGTTCGGTTTTGAAAAATCTACCAGTTATTCAAGGATTGGATTTAAGTTTCGTTGTGACTAACGCATTTACTTGGACTAAAAAATCTTATCCACTGAAAGATTTGCAGGATCCCGAATTCATTACTACAGGTGCTTCTATCTATAATAACAATGGTACTTTGGGAAGCTATCCTACCCAGCGTTCTTATACTTTGGGCGTAACAGTAACTTTATAAAACTTGGTTAATATGAAACGTAAAAATAAAACAACTAAATATATTCTGGCCGGGTTATTTCTTTCTTCGATGATGGGAGTAACAACTGCATGTGATCCGTTAGGAATAGAACCTACAACAAAAGTGGATGAAGAACGCTTTTGGGAAAATCCTCAATTGGCTCGTTCTTATGTGAACAATTTCTATTTCATATCCCAATCGGCATCTGGTGACACCTTCCAGTCAGAACAGTGGTCAGATAACTGTCAGGGAAACTATGAACAGGACTGGGATACGTATCGACAGTACAATTTTAACAAACGTACTTATGATGAAAATAATGGTATCACTTGTTTCAGCGCCCCATGGAGTGGAGCTTATAAAAACATTCGTGCTGTAAATCTTGGAATTGAAAAAATTTCTTCCAGCAGCATATTGACAGAGGCTCAGAAGAACCAATTCTTGGGTGAATGTTACTTTTTCCGTGCTTTTATTTATTTTGACATGGAAAAGTTTTGGGGAAGCGTTCCTTATGTAGACAAAGCGTTAACGATTGAAGATGAAACCTATTTGCCTCGTACTAAACGCGAAACTATTTTCGACAATATTCTAGACGATTTGCAGAAATCCGTAGATTATTTTAAAGCTTATGGTGGAACGCATACGCTTGGTATGGTAAATGAAGATGTAGCTAACGCATACATCTCTCGCGTGGCTTTATATGCAGCCAATGCGGCCGATGCTTCAGCCAAAGGTCTATATTCGGATGATGCTGAAGGCTTGTTCAAGTTTGAGAAGAATGCAAATCATTATTATGAATTGGCTTATAATGCAGCTAAAGGATTGATAGGCAAGTACAGTTTGGAACCGAATTATGAGGATCTGTTCACAAAAACAGAGTCACATACAAGCGTTGAGTCAATTTGGCCGGTCATGTTTAAAGAAAACCAACGTAGTGGTTTCAATCCAACTGCAAAGAACGGACCTGACGGGAATTATTATGGAGCAACCGAAGATGCGACTTATTCTTACGGGCGTCGTTCAGGTTTATTTCCTACACAGGATTTGGTAGACTGTTATTTACAGAAAGATGACGCTGATGGCAAATGGAAAAATTGGTGGGAAACTTCACAGGCAAAAGCCATGGGAATCCATAGAAATGCAGAAGGAGAATTAGAAGGAGAATCTGCTAATTATCGCGATATGTTCAAGAATCGCGATAGCCGCTTCTATTCCACAGTTACTTACGATGGAGCATATATGGGACCGGAAGAAGAACGTTATATTATTCAAACTTGGATTGACAATACTACACTAGATGAAAAGACCTTAAAATACAGTGCTTTACATTCTGGGTATAGAGTGATGGAAAATTTAAATTCCGCACCAATCAACAGAGCTTCCGCACAAACAATAACTGGTTATTATTCAAGGAAGTACTCTCAGTTTAATAAAATCAATACGGACGGGACTTTGGATTTTGACACCCAGCGTCAGACTTGCTATTTCAATGTACGGTATGCGGAAGTGTTGCTGAATTGTGCCGAGGCAAGTATTAAACTAGGCAAGACCGATGCGGCAGGCTATATCAATGAAATCCGTAATCGTGCCGGATTGCCTAATTATGACGGCAATGATTTGTGGAATGAAATGAAACTGCAACGTCGTTTGGAATTTGCATTTGAATGTCCGGGCTTCCGTTATTTCGATTTATTGCGTTGGGGGGAAGCAGAAGGCAAAACGACTATTGAAGAGTTGAATACTCCTTCCAGAGGATTATGGATTTTCCGTAAAGGTATGGAAAGCGAAAAGGCTGGTGAGAATGGTTATCCTGTAGAGCCGGATGGTGAAGGATATTTTACTCCTAAATTCCAGACTTTTGAGATGCCGTATTCTTATTATGAAAGAAAGTTTGATGATGCAAGATACTACTTTGTACCATTTTCACAGTCCATGTTGAGAGACTATACACAATTGCAACAGAATCCAGGATGGAAAAACTTCAACTATAACAATTAAAAAAAGATAGTTATGATGAATAAATTGCTAAATAAAATATGTATAGGTGCAGCTGTGTTGTGCAGTGCATCAGTTATTTCTAGTTGTACTGCCGGATTGACTTATGAAGAGGCACCGGAATCTGTTTATTCAGAAGTAGGGGTAAGCAAAATCGAGTTAAAAGCCCGGGAGTTGTTTAATGACAAGATTTATGCAGTTAACTGGAACAAATGGGTGGACAATTATATTGATACTCGTTTGATTGGAAGTTCTGACGTTTTTACGTGGGTTAACAGAACTGGAGCTCCCTATACCATGCCGGATGGGAAAGTTGTGGCTGCCGGAGAATCAATAAAAGTGGAAGGGTCGGAAACAATAGAATCCGATAGCAGTGCGCCTGATGGCAAGGTATATGTATTAAACGTATATGCCGCTTCGGATGTACAATATTCGACAGCTAACAAGGGGTTCTTGTTTGATGGCAGCAAGTTTTCCGGTGACTTTGAATTGGTGAATCCTGTTGATAACCGTTCACAATATGTAGTTCTTCCTGTTAGAAAGAATGAAATCATAGGTGAACTTTATCTGGTAAGCTATTCTGTCTGTACGGTAGAACCCGTAGGTGACTCTCCTAAATTGGGTATGCCGGGAGATTTTACCAAGCCTCGTCGTTATCTGGTGAAGAATATCGCTCATCGCCCTGCTGGAGTGGAGCAACATCAGCGTATGTATGAAGTACGTGTTACTTTCCTTCCGTAACGCAGGTGAATTCTTTTTTATAATAAATGAAAGGGTGGGCTTCAGGCTCACCCTTTCTTGAGATAAACAATTAACTGAAAATATATGAAACTGATTTTATGTTGGTTAGGGATATGGATATTTTGTGTGGGTCTGTTTGCGCAAAATACTAAGGACAATTCCTCTTATCTGTTTGATGAATTTCAAGATTGCTTGATTGTATATAAAGATGGAAGACAGTTTACGGCTCCGGTCAATTATGATCTGATAAAGAAACATTATGTCTTTAAAGATCCGGAACAACAAGAAAAGGAGTTTTCTGATCCGGAATTGATAGCGGTGCTTCGCATAGGCAACAGAAGTTTCTTGATAGGAAAGCAAGAAGCGATAGAGGTAATCCAAGCTCAGCCCAAATTCAATGTAATCTATACAGGTGATACACGAAGAGCTCCCAAAAAGATTTCGTATGGAGGAACTACACAAACGGCTTCCGTGGATAACTATTCAGGATTAACAGGTACAGGGTTATCCGGTGGCATACAGGACGCCCAACGTATTGTTACCGGAATTAATAAAATGTACGAAGTTAGTGTGGGTAAAAAAACGAAACGCTTTTATAACAAGAAGAGTTTTTTAAAGCTTTTCCCTAAAAAACAACAAATCCGATGGAACCGATACATCGAAGAAAATAAGATAGATTTCGGTTCTGTGGATCAGGTGTTCAAGCTCTTTCAAGTTTCTATTTCACACTAAGCATTTTTAAATAAGGTGTGTCGTACACGCAGGCGACACACCTTATTTAAAACAACCTGATTAAGTCTATATTCAAAAACTCTTTTTCCCGATATTCTGTTTGCTCCTATGATAAAGCAACGCAAAGGATGAAACATTTGCAACGGATTCGATCCACTTGTTCCAATGTTGCGGAAGGGGCGCTCGGCTTTAAAGAAGTTACCGGCATATAAGCTGTATAAGGTGTTGTCGTACACTTGATATTGGGGAATAGGTATATAATGTATCATCATTGACACATTTCTACAGATTGATCTGAAAAACAACGCAGGTTTAGTAATTGCAGATATTCTACCAGTGTGATTACATTTCCGACATTTTGTTCTAAAATCATTTGACTTTCTGATTCTGACAAAGCGTATTACGCATGGATTGTAGCTCACTTAACATTCATGAAATTCTTTAAAAGGAGCTGCTTATTTGACATATCTCCGTTTTTTTGCTGATTATCTATTGACTTTCAAAAATAGTTCTTTTGGAACTATG
>NZ_JBDFXP010000087.1:0-8317 GCF_040911965.1 Phocaeicola sp. RTP21359st1_B8_RTP21360_211022 | reverse complement strand
TGCATGGGTATCTCGGCATCGGCCATATCGCAGAAAGTATGCAGGATAGTGGACGCGGTACGTACCCACAGCGGTTTTGCATGGAGAAGTCAGATGCTGGCGGTGGAAAGCTTCATGTATTGAAAAACGAAAACAGTTCAACCGATAAAAGAAGGACAATTATGGCACTGATAGTATACAACAGGGAAAACTTCCGTCCGCAGGAAGTCACATACAAGGGTAAGCGGACCATCAACCTTGACAGCAGGGGGACTGTCTATCTGTCAAAGACGATGTCAATCGAATTGGGAATCCTCGGCGGCGGACGGGTGAACTTCGCCCACGACGACGAGACGGGTGACTGGTATATCTGCCGGGCCGACGACAGCGAGGGGTTCATCGTCTGGAAGGACAAAAGATGCGCAAGGTTCTCGGCGGGGTTTATCGTGCAGAGACTCATGCGGCAGGCGAAGGTGGAGAGGAAGAGCGTGCAGTTCATGATGGCGAGGATGCCGGTAGAGATTGGCGGAGTGGCCTATTACAAGATACTGCTCTCGAATCCGATACTCAGATAGAGACATGGGCCGGAGGAGTCCGGCTGTATATGACATGACGGAGACAGGCGCATCCGACGGGACAAAAGCCCGTCGGATGTGCCTGTTTTTATGTGCCGTCATGTTTACACACGGACATGCGGTTGTCACCGGCCGGCATAAGGTCACTCCGAAAAGACCGGGAAACGGCATTGCCGGAGGATAATGATACCGGTACGGAATGTGCCGCCATTACGGGAATGGATCGTCCCACCGGTACACGAACGACCCGCCCCAATTTCAGAATAACATAATGACATAATAAAATAAGGGTCTTTTTTTATAATGGAATCCCCGTATCTTATTGCCATACCGGAAAAATGTTTCCATGTCCCGCCATGTTATGCCAATGTTGTCACCGGATCATAATTCATAAAGAGAAATACTCTGTGTATAAATACTTTATGAGCAAATTAAAGTCGTTCATCCGATGGAAAGAAAACGAAGGGGCGATCGGTATGACAACCGACCGCCCCTTCATTCACGATCCCGTACGGAACATTTCTAAAGTTCCTCCGGCCTGGTTCTCGCCTCCCTGTAGCAACTGTCAAGCAGCTTCTCGATATCGGAAGAACGGTACAGTATCTTGCCGCCCAGCCGGGTGAAGGCAAGCAGGCCGCTGTCACGGTACTGTTGCAGGCTGCGGCGGCTCACTTTCAGCTTTTCAGCCAGTTCGCGGTCCGTATAGAAGTTCTCGCCCGCCATCGCCGGTGACCTGCCGGCAAAGAGACGCTCCATGGAAACGGAGAGACGTTCGACGGTGGAGAAGAACTCTCTTATATGCTCGCTGCTCTCACGGGTGAGCAGACGGTTATCGGTATTCATCATAAATCTCATCTGTTTGTTGGTTTGACATTTACTTTTTCAGTTTCTCATATATCGGCCCCACCCCATGACATGGAGGGTGTGGGGGCATCCCTCCGACATGAACCGGCACTCTTTCGTACCGATACGGATATGGCATCCCTCCCCGTCCCCGTCTATCCTGTAGAGCGAGAAGCTTCCACGCCCGTACTCCGCGTCAAGGCTGTAGGCCAGCAGGCGGTAGTCCCCGCTGGAATCCCTGAAGATGTAGAAATCGGGACTGCCGTCCAGACTTTCCCAGCCGCCTGCCAGACTGTCGGGAGAAAGTATCATCCTTTCGTTTCCCATGGCTTCTCAAATTGATTTTCCCATGCTTTCAGCCCGCTTGCGGCGCTCCTCCACTATCCGGACGATACTTTCCACATCCCCGGGCTTGTAATAAGTCTTGTGGCAGATCTGTGTATATGCCAGCGTACCGTTGTCACGCAGGGTCTGCAGGGTTCTCGGGCTGACCTTCAGCAGCAGGCACACCTCCTGGTTGTCCAGCCATTTCTTCTCTTCCATGTCACCGTACAGCCGGCAAAGGGTGTCCAGCCGGTCCGCGAACGTCCGGAAGGCCGAGAGCATCGCCTCGAAGGTCCTTGCTTCAATGTTCACTATTTCCATAATCAATGTAATTTCAGGTTTGACATCTGTTTCATTCTCTTTTCGAATCCGGATTCCGTGCCGCAATTTAGTGAATTCCGGCGGAACATCCTGAATTTCAAGACAGGATGACTACCTTTGACACCATATGCGTACTTGTTTCATCCGCAAAGTAAATGATTGTTCCCGGATATGGTTCCGGCCCTTCATCAGATGTCATTATATGTCATCAGATGTCATGGAAATCTGATTTTGACATTCATTCGCTTTTAGTAAACAGACGTTCAGATCCGTTCCCGAAGAGTGGAAAATTTCCGGTGCGTATATTTGTGAAGTCATCACCGTCAGACTGATCCAACAATATGAATAACGCGGCAAACCCCGCCAATCGGACCCGTCCGTTTCACACCGTCTGTTATTATCGTTTTATTTGCTTCCGACAACCGGGCAAACGGGTAGACCGTGCCCACAGTATCAACCATCTAAAATCCATGTACAATGAAAAGTGAACCGACTGAAAAACCAAGAGGAAAGAAAACGGCGGCATCCGAAACCGCAGACAGAAAGAACGGTCGTAGTCCTAGCCCCGGCCACGACGAGTGGTGGGAAAGACTCATGATGGAACCCGGTCCGGGGAAATCCACCGGTATGGATGCGGAACCGGTGATTCCATCCGGGACTGATGCGGAGGAGGTGTCCGGGGAGGCGGGAAGAAAGGACACCCCGCCGGAACCGGAAGACCCCGTGAGAAGAAGGACGAGCGGCAGGCAGCGCAGGGCCTCGCTGGAGGAGTACCGGGAAACATACCTCACCGTCCCGAAGATCAGGAACCGCAAGACGGTGTTCGTCAGTGAGGATGTGAGGGACGAACTGGACGCCGTCGTCCGCAGGCTCGGCGGGCGTGGCATGAGCGTTTCCGGACTGCTGGAGAACCTTGCCAGGGAGCATCTTGCCGCCTACCGTGGGGACATCGAGCAGTGGAGAAAAATCTGACAGCCTGTAACCGGGCGTGGAGTGTACCCGATGTATGCACCGTCCCCTGTGTACCCGCTTCAATGTGGAAAATGCGGGGGGATTTTTCTGTGGGGGGAGCAAGGGTATGTTTCCGGATTCCCGAAAACCCTTGCTCCCCGCTCCCGGCGGTTGCAGGGAGGGCAAATCCGCTCCCGCCGGTCGCAGATTTTGGAATGAAAGAAGTACGGACGAAAAAGAAAAAACATATGACAAAGGATATGAATGGGATGAAGAAAAAACGCGGCCGTCCGGCACTGGGCAGGACGCGGAAGCTGACCAAAGGCGTGACGGTGAAGTTCTCCCCCGTCAGCTACGAGACTCTCAGGTTCAGGGCAGGGAAGTCCGGCCGGAGTCTGGCGGTCTATATCAGGGAGGCGGCACTGGCGGCCACCGTTACGGCAAGGCATACACCGGAGGAGAACGCGCTGCTGCGCAGCCTGGCGGGAATGGCGAACAACCTGAACCGGCTGACAAAGCTCTCGCACCAGGCAGGCTTTTACAGGACAAGGCTGCTGATAGGCGGGCTGCTGGAAAAGCTGAAGCGGATCATGGATGATTACAGACCTAAAGGAGGATAGCCTCATGATAGGGAAGATCAGGAAAGGCCGCTCGTTCGGCGGCTGCATACGCTACGTGACGCAGAAGGACGACGCAAAAATCATCGCCTCGGAAGGTGTGCTGCTAGGAACGGCAGAAGAGATGGCGCGAAGTTTCCGGTGGCAATGCCTGCTGAATCCAGACGTGACGAAACCGGTGGGACACATCGCGCTCAGCTTCAAGCCGGAGGACGCACCGAGGCTGACCGATGCCTTTATGGCAAGTCTGGCGGAGGAATACCTGGAGCTGATTGGGATACGAAACACGCAGTTCATCGTGGTGAGGCATCACGGGACGGACAACCCGCACTGCCACATCGTCTTCAACCGGGTGGACTTCGACGGGAAAGTGATTTCCGACAGCAACGATTTCAGGCGCAACGAGAAAGTGACAAAAATGCTTAAAGACAAGTATTCGCTCACCTATTCCGAAGGCAAACAGTCCGTTAAAACGGAAAAGCTGCACGCTTCCGAAAAGGTGAAATACGAGATATATCGTGCGGTTAAGGAAGCTTTGAGGAGTGCAGATACAATTTATGAATTTCAAAATAAGCTCTTAAAAATGGGCGTGGAAATGGAATTCAAGTACAAGGGAAACACTAATGAAGTGCAGGGCATCCGCTTTATCAAGGACGGTCTGTCATTCAAGGGAAGTGGGATTGACCGCAGTTTCAGCTGGTCAAGGCTGGATGTGGCATTGGACCGTAACCATGTCACGTTCCTGGAAAATGACGTTTCCCGAAAGCAACCGTACCATGAACAAAGTCATGGTTCTGTTATTGATAACCTGGTCGAAGTCACCGGTACGGGTGGCGTGTTCATGCCGTCGGTGGCACCGACGGAGGACGAGAAAGAGGCGGAACGCCTGCGGAGAAAGAAGAAGCGCAGGAAAGGAAGGAGTTTGTAAACTAGTATGTATAACGAAAAAACCTTGAAAGATGAAAGAGGAAAACTATCTGGAAGGCATCTACGGATGTCTTGAAAGGATCGAGAAGAAAGTGGAGATATTGTCATCCGCCCCGGCGGATAAAAACAAGGCGGTAACGGGCGGTGAGACCGGAATTGCCATGTTACGGGAAATCAGGGACGGGCTTGAACGGGATTTGAACGGAATCCGGACATCGTTCAGCCAATATGCCGGAACACTCCTCGCCGTCAGCAAAAGCATGCAGGACGTGTCCGGCAGGAACCCGTTGCCGGACAGAACCGCTGAAATCCTGGCCGGGATAAGAAAAACCGGGGAGCAGACCTCGGAGGAGATCAAGGCCCTGCTGAAGACAACCGGTGACAATGCAAGGATCCGCAACGAGCACCGCCATACTGTCAGCATCGAGTCCAAAGGTATACTCTGGACTTTCACCGGGATGTTCGCGATGGTCACCGTCCTGGCAGTCGCCCTCCATGCGGCCAGACAGCCGGACTACGACCGTGCCGACAACGACCTGAAGTACCGCTACATCAGGATGAAGGGCGAAGCATCGCCTGAAAATATCTCCGGACTGGAAAATATTTTCGGATTCAACCGTGACAACGGCAAGATAAACCAAATGCGCAAGGATGTGGAAGCCTACGAGGAAGCGGTACACGAGCGGGCCGCCCTTATCGAGCAGGCACGGTTAAAGGAGCATGCGGCAAGGGAGCTGGGAAACAAGGCCGACTCGATCAGGGGCAGAAATTCAAAAAGGCGGAGATGATATGGCAAGGGTGAAAGTCAAATTCCGATCGTCGGCAGCCGATGGCTGACAAGGAACGGTATTTTACCGGATGGTACATAACCGCATGGCTCGCCAGCAAAAGACGGGCTACCACCTTTTGATAATTTTGCATTCTGTATAATTTTAAATCAGAGAGTTTATGGCTACAGTAAAAATTAAATTCAGACCTTCTTCTGTGGATGGCAGAGAGGGTACGGTTTATTATCAAGTGATTCACGGACGTGTGGCAAGGCAGATCAACACCTCTTGCAAGCTGTTTCCTGCCGAATGGAGCAAGCGGCATTCCCGGATTGTCATCGCGTCATCCGATGAGGACAGACGACAATATCTATTGCTATTGGATAAAAAAATAGCGGAAGATACCGACCGTCTGGAGAATGTCATCACAGCTCTGGAACGGAAGGGAGGTACTTTCACCGCCGATGATGTAACCTCTGCCTTTTACGATGGACATTGCGGGCTGTCTTTTTCCGTATTTATGCGGGATGTCACCAACGGTCTGAAACGCCTGGGCAAGATACGGACAAGCGAGACCTACACCTCTACCCTTAACAGTTTCATGCGTTTCATGGAGGGAAGGGACATACCGCCCTGTGATATGGATTCCGACCTGATGATCGCATACGAGGCGTGGCTGAAATCAGGCGGGGTTTCCATGAATACCATCTCTTTTTACATGCGCAACCTGCGGGCGGTATATAACCGTGCCGTGGAGAAAGAACTCGTTATCCAGCGTTTCCCCTTCAGACATGTCTATACGGGAGTCGAGAGAACGACGAAGCGGGCCGTTCCCCTGCGTGCGATAAAACAGCTCATGACATTGGACCTGTCACTTCATCCGGCCAAGAGGTTTGCAAGGGACATGCTGCTTCTCAGTTTTTACACAAGGGGGATGTCCATGATCGATATGGTGTTCCTGAAAAAGAAGGATCTCAACAACGGCATCCTCTCATACCGGCGGAAAAAAACCGGTCAACAACTTTTTGTAAAATGGGAGCCGTGCATGCAGGAGATCGTGGACCGTTACAATATTCCCGGCTCCCCGTACCTTCTTCCCATTATCGCCAGACCGGGCATGGACGAGAGAAAGCAATATATCAACGCATCCCATCGTATCAACAGATATTTGAAAGCTATCGGAAAAGAACTGGGCTTGTCTGTCCCCCTGACCCATTACGTCGCCCGTCATTCCTGGGCCAGTGCGGCCCGGAGTAAGAATATTCCGATTTCCGTAATCAGCGAAAGTATGGGACATGATTCGGAAAACACAACTAGGATCTATCTGACCACATTGGACACTGCCACCATTGATAAGGCAAACAGATTAATTTTAAATTCCTTATGCACTTATGCAGGGAATAACAAACATATCGAGCGGACAGACGCTTTCTTTTCGAGAGAAGTGAAAAAAAAATTCCTGAATAAGGAATACTTGTTCAAGGAATAATCTTGGATGTAAGAATGTTCAGGGATGATAAAATGTTAAGCAAAAATTATGATCTCTTCGTAAGAGATGAACAATGCGACATATATGAATAAAACAGTCTGATAATAAATACTTTGCCTTCTTTTAAAAAGCAGTTCGCTCAACAATCCGTTTTGCGGTTTTAAGGATCGGCTCGTGTCCCATTGTTATTTTTTTTACTCATTTTGTGGTTATTCTCAATATTTTTCGTAATTTTGCATCCGGTTATTCATCTCTTACGAAGAGAAGTGCAACAGAAGCAGGTGCAAACGCACCTGAAAATCCGCCAGATATAATGGCAAACAGACGCAGATTTCTGATCGGGAATGAAGCAATGGAACAAGAACAGGGAGAAATCCCGAACTTTTACGAATTGTATTTATAACTGCCTGATTGATAGAAATATTCACAATCTTGCAGGATTGATAAATATGTCCTGAAGCGAAATGGCGGCATTTACAAGGATCGAAAAAGGAATGAGGTGGTACGTAATGCGCGACTTGAAAAGGGCAAACGCCAAAGTACCCGCTTATAAGCTGCTGGAAGAAATGAAGATGGAGGTCTTCGTTCCTATGAAATGGCACTTGGTCACCCGCAAGGGAATGCGTATCCGTGAGGAAGTGCCCTTCATACAGGACTTGCTCTTCGTGCATGAAACACAAAACAACCTTGACGCCGTCGTGGAAAAGATACCTACCCTCCAGTACCGCTGGCTGCGTGGCACGTGGCGCGAGCCGATGACGGTGGCTGATACGGACATGGAACGTTTCATCCGTGCCGTGGATGCCACTGAATCCCCCAGGTATTACCTGCCGGAAGAAATTACCCCAACCATGTACGGGCGTAAGATCCGCATTGAGGGCGGACCGCTCAGCGGATACGAGGGAAGGCTGCTCACGACACGGGGCTCCAAGGTCAAACGCCTGCTCGTCGAACTGGAAGGATTTCTTGCCGTAGGAGTGGAGGTTGATCCCGAGTATATACAACTTATCTGACAGAACTGCCTGTGGCTTTCATTTCCAATTTTTCCGCTCCTTCTTTATTTGAAACGGTCGATTCTATTCAGGCAGCCGTATGTTGATAGTTAAAACCAATTGGATTTGATAATGTTTTTTGTGAAATATTTACTTATTTAATATAATATATTATACAGTGGTTTAATACTAACAGAAAAGTGTGGAAACGGCATTGACTTTTTGGGCACTCTTTGAAACTTGCAAAATGTAGGACTTACGTGGAGGAATATGTCTCAACTACAATGAAGCAGCTGATGTCCGGCAACAAGGAATATGACGCTCACTTGTTATCTCCATGATTGTTGACGCATAATCTTACTAAAATTAACATCAATGACATATCTTCCTAAATTTAAATAAGACAGAGTAATTTGAGCAATTATGATTTATATAATTTACAAAAAATAATACACACAATGACCATAGCAGTAGACTTTGACGGTACTATTGTTGAGCACAAGTATCCGGCAATCGGCAGGGAGTTGCCGTT
>NZ_JBDFXP010000086.1:0-9002 GCF_040911965.1 Phocaeicola sp. RTP21359st1_B8_RTP21360_211022 | reverse complement strand
TGATAATCTGCTCAAGGATTCCAAATCTATCAATATCAATATTGACGGTTCTTGTTTTTTCCGTACACCATATATATTACATACGGTGCACCGGCTTGTACTACTTGTTTGTTTATCTTAAATCTTTCAAAGAACTCTCATTTATATTTTGCCATCGTTTCCGAAAGCGGATGCAAAGGTAAGAGATTTTATCGTAACCGCCAAATGTTTTCGAAAGTTTTTTTTGAAAAAGTTTTTTTTCGAAACTTCCATAAAAGGCGGGACGTCCATCCTCCCCAAGTCTTATCCGTTCTCGCTCCCTTAGCCCCGCTAAGGTAAGATACTGGGTGCAGACACTGTCAAGGAAAACTCTCCTACGTTTGTTTCACCAAGTCAGTCACACACTGTCTGAAGTGCCGCATCTCTCTCGATTGCGGATGCAAAGGTAGACCTTTTAACGATTACCAGCAAACATACGAAGGAAAAATTATACGGATTTCCTGAAACTTTTTTGTAATACTCTGAATAACAGATGTGTTACAAAGCATGTTTTTATAACGGAGGACACGGGAGGAAAAAGACAGACACATTATAATATTCGCACGCGCGTATAGGAACGGAAAAAGGAAGGGACACATACGAAAACAGCAGACGGAAAACAAGAAAAGACGGAAAAACGAAAGGCAAACTTGCAAACTTGCAAAACTTGCAGCATCTCCACACACACTAAAAAACAAAACTACCATTTAAGACAAGAACGAAATCAAAGACAATAAATAAGTAAATTCTATAATTCTCTTTATACAAAAAGACAGACCTGTTTTATTCCTCCATTTACAAATAAAAAACTATCCACCTATCAGATGATCCATTAAAAAGACGTATCTTTGCCATTCATTATTTTTAATGCTAACATGAAATACGGAGTAACAAAAAATACATTACTTATTACAGCAGGCATAGTTTGGCTCTTAGCCGGTATCAACATCTTACGTATTGGAATAAGTTGCTGGATAAACGATTCTCATTATTGGTTCTTCAAAGTCTGTGAAGCTACCATAGTATTTCTGTTATTCTTTGGTCTGATATTTCATAAACTTTACAAGAAACATACTCATCGCATATCTCAAAAGAAAGCCAAGAATTGTCCATTCTCTTTCTTCGATGTAAAAGGGTGGATTGTCATGGCATTCATGATTACCATAGGTATTTTAACACGCACCCTGCATTTACTACCGGAAGCATTCATTGCTGTATTTTATACAGGATTGTCAGTAGCCCTAATTACAACTGGTACCCGATTTATATGGTACTGGTGGAGAAACAGGCATCTACTAGTCTGATAAGTCATTCGGTCTACAGGGATTTCCACGACGGATGCTATTTTTCCCTCGCACGATGGCAGCGAAACCTCCCCAAAAGAAACGACAGTATCACCAATCACTCTTTCAAATCGCATGTTTCAAGAAATCTACAGGCTACCCTACAGGTTGATATCACTATCAGAGTGAATCGAAGAAAATCATATCATGCTACGCTAAGGTTTCCGCATCGAGCAGATTAATCATACCTGATTGCAAATTGTTATAAGCTCCCGAACAGTTGTTGTCATTGTATGGATTCCTCAACATACAGTTCGGCAACCTCAATGCGACATACATCTACACCGGTAAACTCCACAATACACTCGCCCACAACCTGCGTTATCCTTGCGCGAAGTAAACCACAAGTATCTTGCCTTTTCAGCCGGATAGTCGAAATCACCCCGGTTCTCTCCACTTCCTAGCTTTTCGGGTATTATCAACTGTTCTGTTTCTAGCGTAGAAATATCATTAAGAAAACATACTGCCACGCTGAACAACGGAAAGAGCAATAGTTAAATAATAAATAACCTTTTCATCTTCTATCATTTTTTTATTGGTTGTTACATTCTTCATCTGTCACAACATGGGATGGAGATAAAATAGCACTACCGTAACGACGGTTCAACAGTTCTGATTGTGTAGAATCAACACAAGACGATGAGCCAACTGGTTAAATCAAACCAATAAAAAACAATCGCCGCAGAAATAAATGTATAACTCCCTGCGGCAATTGTTTTATTGTAATATCCAAGTACATCGATCTATCAATTGTTTTTTACTATCATTGGCACGTACTTCTATTTCATTCCTTCCTTTTCTGAGAGGGACATCCTTGAACAAACAAACTTTCAAACTGTCTGGTTTCATCTTTCCACACTGACAGTCATTCACGATCAATATCACTTCTTCTACATTCGAAAAAACCTGTACATCAACGAGTGGCTTCACTCGATTCACATTACGACGCCCCGCGATATAAATCATAGGTTCCGGATTCCAATTGGCCCGATAAAAATAATAAGCATCCTTTTTAATCTTGCGATCATGGGTTACCAGCCCTTTGTCATTAATGCCCGGACGATCACCTTCCGTACGATGAGCCGCACCGAAATCAAACATATTCCACACAAAACTAGCCCACACATACGGACGTTCGTTTATTATTTTCCAATTCTGAATGTGATATTCTGTTTGCCAATTCTCTGGATGCCACCAACTTCCGGGAACAGTTTGTACCAATGAATCCTGCTGATGATAGATACTAGCACCCGCACCATATTCGCTGATGGCAATTTTCATTTCGGGATGGTTCTTATGAGTAGCATCCAACCATGTGGCAAGCGTAGCCGGCGTAGCCCCATACCATCCGTCATAGCGATTCCAAGCTATATGATCAGTAATGAAATTCAACGCACCCTCCTGATTACTTGCAGAAGTAGTAGGACGAGTAGGATCCTCTTGATGCGCTATAGCATTCAACTCCTTTATATACTCTACAGGATTGTCTCCCTGCTCTTTTAATTCATTGAACAACCCCCAAAAACAGATACTAGGATGATTGTAATGCTGGCGTATCATCTCTTTCAACTGCTCTTTACCATTTTCACGGAAAGAAGGCTGATCAACAAAACCTTTATCAGCGTATCCTCCCGGCCCCACAAATGGAATCTCAGCCCAAGTAACAATACCATGTTTATCCATTAAATCATACATATAGGTAGCTTGCGGATAATGTGCCAGACGAACAGCATTCACCCCCATATCAAGCATGATACGAGTATCTTCCTCGTGATGCACCGGACAAAGAGCATTACCCACTTCCGCCTTCTCCTGATGACGGCATACACCATGCAGCGGCAAGTGTTTTCCATTCAAGAAAAAACCTTTATCGGGATCCGTGACGTAATAACGTAACCCTAACGGCTGTTCCACTTTGTCCAATTCTTTTCCGTCTTTAATCAAAGTCAACACCGCCTGATACATGAACGGATCCTGCATACCGTTCCAAAGACGCGGATTCTTCAGTATGAACCCTATATCCTCTACCTGTACATCTGTATGAGGAATCATACTTACTTCCTTCTCCGTTTCATACACAGTTTTTTTCCCGTCATTAACCTGCAACCGGAGCACTACTTTCCGGAGTTCTCCCGTTCCATTAGAAAGATTTACGCGTGCACAAATAGTTGCCTGTTTATCCGTAACCTGTTGCTGTATGAGATAAACCCCAGACGATGCATAATCTAACGGAGAAATACACAGGTTATCAGTCAGCAACAGATGTACATCCCGATAAATGCCACCATAAAAATTAAAATCACCGACCAATGGCATTACATCCAACTGCTCGCCATTATTGACACGTACCAGCAATGCATTCTCTTTTCCATATTCCACTTTATCGGTTATCTCGAAGACAAAAGCTCCATAGCCTCCCCGATGCTCACCTATATGTTTACCATTTACAAAGACATTGCTCACGCAATTCGCTCCCTCGAAACGTAAAAAAAGCCGCTTGCCTTGCCACTCGGGACGGATGAATATCTTTTTAGTATAATTACCTATTCCCCGCTTGTAATCGTGCTTACCACTCAAGGCATCCTGCGCATTCCAAGTATGAGGCAAGTCTACCCTACGTGCAGCACTAGCATTTACTTGATGGGAAAAACGGAAACTCCAATCCTGATTGATAAGCTTATCTTCTCTTTGTGCCAACACCTGCATGCTGAAAGCTGCGGCAAATAATACGGTGAAAGTTCTTCTGAGGTTTTTCATATGTATTTTTATTATTATACTTTGATTTATGTTCCAACAGCAAAAATAGACAAAAAACTTGAGAGAGCAACTAAAAAAAACAGAAGAATAGTTGAATACGAAAAAGGTAAAAGTCAAAACCGCCGTGAATAACTTTTCTTCTGATATTCACAGCGGCATATATTATAAGCAAAATAATAAATCAACACATATCCTCTCAGAGATTTTTCCAAGCATTTCTTAATAATATTTCGTATAGAAGCATGCTAAAAAATACCGATATAATTACAAATATAAAATCCAACGATATATTATCTTATTATTTTACATTTAGCTTATAACCAATAGAGAGGGTTAAACTGTTATAATTTACACCTATATTATCATTTTTAGATTCTTTCCCAAGTGACATTTCATATTGAAGCTTAACCGTCCACCTCCGATTTTCAAGACCTACAGCGGATGCCATTCCCCAGTCGAAATTTCTCGCATGCTGATATAGAAACTGGTTGCTACCACCCTCCGCACTTTCTCCCACACCAGGATATCCTTCAATCCAACCGGAAGAAGGCATAGTTAGATAATATGGATTGCTGTCAATATGATTTTTGATACAATATCCTATATATGGTCCTATCTCAAAGAAAAATTTAGTGGAATTGTTGCTATGGATAGAGAATTTAGCTAAAATAGGAACTTGTAAAAAATGCCTTGTCTGAGAAACATTTTCTATCCATGTAGCATCTCCATTACTATATGTTCCGCCATTATTCACAGAGTATCCTCTAAAAGTATAATATAATCCCGACTTCATAGAGAACACATTATTAACATTATAATCTGCAGATATTCCTAAACGAGTGGATGGACGCCAACATTCTCCATATCCAGTTCTTTGTATTGCAGATAACCCTGCTTCGGTTGCCCATGTAACACGCTGAGCATTAGCCCACATGCTACAAGAAAAAACAACAGCAAATAATAATACTTTTTTCATTGAAAAATAAATTAAAGTTAGTAATTCTATAGTTTATACTATCGTGTCGCTATAATCTTTTTCATCATAATAACTTCATTTTTTGACAGAATGACAACAAAGTTCCGTTTTACCCCCATCCATGAAATCATTTTTATTTCAAACTAACATTTTACCAAACCAATAAAATTGAATGTAAGTACGATATAGCGATGACTGATCCGCTAAAAAACAATACAATGGAAACAAGCAATAAGTATTGTTTCAGGCTTACAAAAGAAGAAGCCATTTTAAATTAACACATTGAATGCATGATTTTTTATATATTTCCACATCAACAACAATTCATCTTGGTACACAATAAAAAAGGAGCCACCCAATGAACTAAAGCCATCGACAAACTAAGGTCAGAATATCCTCTTGACTTATTATTGAAGTTGAGAAAGATGATTCTGTCTGTATTCTATTATCATCTGAAATACCTGAAACAAACAATAAATATGCCATGAAGAAAAAACATAAAGCCTATCGTCACATAACTGCGGAAAATATATCTATCTCCATTTTGCAAAATCATACTATTCCAAAACATTCATTTGTGGATCATCCGCTCCAATCCATTAGCAAGCAGTGCCTGGGAACAGGCAATATTCCGGTGAATAAATCTGAGTCAGTAGATTTTTATTGGGAGTAATTTTTACCCTCATACAGTATTGCATGAGAAAAAAAAGTTCCGGTTATGCTTTGACAGAATACCTATACTTGAATGGTTCAAGATGAAATTCAAAGAGTACAAAAAGAGGAAAAACAGACCGAAAAGAGGATTAAGAACATAATATTCAATAACAAAAAAAAATAAAAATGCAATTTTGACAGTCAATAAATTGCATTTTTATTTCTATTTTTGTGGTTATCTGCGAGGCTGAATAATAATATAAATTTAACAAGATGTCATGAAAAAGAAAATGATTATTATATTTTTAAGTACAAGCATATCGCTACTATTTTCTTCATGTTCAACTATACTAGAAATTATAACAGGAGATAGACAGTGTATATATCCTAATTGCACAGAACGGGCTACCAGCAACTCAGCTTATTGCTCATATCACAAACCGTACTACTTAAAATAAACATTTATCTACGTAATTAACACGTTGAAAAAGATTTAAAATGCCTTATTTCAAAATATTTTCAGGTATTTGAGGGAATAGAGTTACATCTCCATTCACTACGTATTCCGTACCCTCTTCTTGCATTTGCATCGTAGGAGCAAGTGCAATATCTGAACGTATGTTTACAAACTTTGATAGTTGGTCCCAATCCACACCTAAATACTTATTTAGAATACTATATATTGCAGAAGAAGGACCTATCAAATTAAATTTATGACTTGATGCAGAAATATTTTCATTAGTTAGTTTGCCATCTTCGTCTGTTTTATAGGTTAATGTCAGAAATGGCATTGTTTCATATGAGAGGTTGGGATTATTATTTTTCTCGACATAGGGGGCTCAAATTGAAATGTAGTAAATAGGCCATCTGGCAAAAGCATCGGAAATACCGATAAACAGGACGTTTTGGTGAGATTAGCTTAAAAGACAGATGCAAATCGAAATGTAACAATCATAAGACAAGTATATAACATAATGCAGGAACTTTAAACGGTTTGAACGGTTGAAATGTAACATAAACAGCATATGCCTGATAAAACCCTCCCAAATGGCTATAGAAAGTAGGATACAGCCGTTTGGGAGGATTTCTTTTGCTGTTTAAGCAGGTATTCAAGAAGCGTTTTTGTGAGGCCAGAAAAACGGCTTCACAGAAGGACAGGAATAGACAATCAAAATGTTAAAAGCAGAGTTGGTTAGTCATTTGGTTAGCAAGTTGGTTAGTCACAAAATGTAAAACAAAAGAAACTGAGGTGAAAGTTGGTTAGTCATTTTACGTGATTTTAGAACAGTGTTTTATACCTGTTATTTCAACTTTGACAACGAATATACATGGTTAAACACTAGTTTATAGGGGGATATTATGAATTATTACGGTCCTGTGGTAGAATAACATACTTATTAATGCATTGATTATTAGCAAACAATCGCATTAATAAGTATATTAGCATCACGAAAACGTGTGTGTGGCCTAAATATGGCAGAATAAGACAGTTGGTAGTCTAACAGGTTGCAGAAATTCAGCCTGATTGTGTCAGTGGTTCGAGTTCACTTTCTACCACAAATTTTTAGCTGGAATTGCGGTATTAGTTTTTGTTAGTTGAATCGGCTCCCGGTGCTTGCGCCGGGAGCATTTTTAAATAATCATGATATCGAGGTATTCTATCAATCCTTTCATTGTGTGCTTAATTATCTGTTCTCATTGATTCTTGCTGGTATAGCCGATAGAGATTTCGGAGGTCGAAGGGAGCTTTGTAGCGGCAAATGACAGCTAAAAAGGCTAACTCTTAGTTTACAGTTCTAATAGCATTTAAAAACTATTTATTCAGACTGGTAGTGCATGGTTATTTTATTAAGTTTAAATTCTTCAATACCATTTGCATCTGACCAGCAAGTAGGTCATACTTATCTTCCAACTCGCCTACTTTCTTATAATAAGTTTCATGGATATTCGGCATTTTGGCACTAATATAGAATTCGGCATACAGAATGGAGTTTATTTCATCTTCCATGAGGTTAAAGTTTCCATAGTTCACTTTGTCAGGATTGTCGCTCATGCAGGTAACAAAGCCGTGTTCATGGAATCGGTTTTTCAAGCGTTTGAGATAGGAACGTCCATCACAATCACTGATGACATACACGTGCTGATCGCGGAGGTTTTCCCATTCGGCACGGTCCAATAAGCGCACCACGACATAAGAACTGTCTAATATGGTAGGTGCCATACTGTCCCCTTTTACCCTGATACAATAATATTGTGCATGACGATGTAGCATAGATGCTGGCAATTTTATCCCGTCCACTACCTCTATATAATTCGGATTAGGGAAACCGGCAGTGCCAGCTGCTACGGATATTTCCACTATGGGGATAGTAACAGTATTATCTTTCGTGGAAGAGATTAACTCCACAGATGGAGCAGTTTTCTCCATAACGGACGGTGTTTCTTCGGTACGGAGCATAGAACCTTCACCGGTGAGGAGCCATTCCGCATTAACATTTTCGCATTTTGCGAATAACAATTCGCTATCATATGTATTACGGGATATCCATGTGCTAACACCTTGAGGTGTAATACCTAATCGTTTAGCAAACTGTGATTTATTACCATTATCATAATACTCAATCAATTGTTCGAGCATCTTCTTTTTATCCATATTCAAAAATTTGCAATAAACATTCTGCGAAATATTTCACAGAATGTTTGGTTTGTATTCGCAAAGTGTTTATATTTGCAGCATCTTAATGAATTAAGTTAGCCCTCAAAGATAGAAATAACAACTCATAAATCAAAGAATATGGCAAAAAAAGAAAGGTACATCAAGCTGGACAAAGACAAGGTAAAGGAGATTGCGGACATCAAAGGAGTGTCTACAGTAACCGTGTATGCTGCATTAAAGTTTCAAACAGACAGCGCACTGGCAATGCTTGTCCGCGCATGGGCTTTGAATCATGGCGGAAAGCTGTTTGAAGAAGCGGAGAATCCCTATCAGAATGTAGTAACCCTATAAACAGAGTAATTATGGACAAGATTGAAGAAGCTTTCAAAAACTTAGGAAGAACAGAGAAAGCGAGATTCATTTCGCAGAACATCGAGTATGCAAATGCGGTTGCAGTATCCCATTATGTAAAAGGTTATCTTTTCGATGTCCTTCAAGATGTGGGCGATGATAACTATGTAGTGTAGATACTAATTGAAAAGTGCGCCAATATTCCAGTTGAAAATTGCGCCACCATAGGATAAGTATAATGACCTTT
>NZ_JBDFXP010000085.1:0-9528 GCF_040911965.1 Phocaeicola sp. RTP21359st1_B8_RTP21360_211022 | reverse complement strand
GAAAAGGCTAATGACTAAAAAGGGATCATTAGACTTTTTACTTTTAATATACTATATAGAATCGCGGAGACGCTTACCAACAGAAAGCACAACATTACAACCGTTATAAATGGCGCAAACAAAATGAATTCCACTCCTGTAACTTGAGTGATTCCACCGGTATTTTCTCCCAATCTCTGCCTTTTCATTTAATCGTTTCACTGTAAGCATTCGGCCTCGTGCGTGTTTCTCTCCAAGTTATAATAAAGTCAAAAGCCAGACGAAGCATGTCTGGCTTTTGACTTTATTATAGCTTTCCTGTTTATCCTTTCCAATTAAATGGCAGTAAATCGGTGTAATCGTTTTTCTCTTCTCTTTCTTTCTCCTGTACCCTAATCAGCACGTCCTGCATCCATAGTTTTGGGTTCACCTTATTTTCCCTACAGCATCCCATCAGTGAAAAGAAAATTGCCGCTGCATGTGCTGCCTCATGTGATCCGGAGAAGAGCGTATTTTTTCTGTTTAAAGTCAACGGCCTTATAGAACGCTCCACCGGATTATTGTCAATGCAGAACTGTGCGTCATTGACATATCCGGACAGTTGTTCAAAGCGTGTGTACATATAGAACATGGCCTTGGCAATAGGCGATTTATCGACCGTATGTCCATATTCCTCCTTGCACCATTTTTCCAGTTCTTTGATAATAGGGTACGATTTTTCCCGGCGAAGCTTTACCACCGCCTCCCCTTCCAGATGTTCCATTCTGATTTTCTCCTCCACGGCATACAGTCCGCCTATTTGTCCAAGTGCATGCCTTGCTCTGGGAGGGTCATTTCCTTCCGCTTCCACAAAGTTGCGCCTGACGTGTGCCCAGCAGCACAGATGCAACTTTCCGGGTAGCGTGTCGAACTTGTCATATACAGCAAAGCCGTCACTCTGTACCACCCGGACCTGTCCTGCCAGCAGTGTGTCTGTTCCGCTGCTGCCACGGCCCTTGTGATATTCAAAGAAGGGGGTATGGAACCGGGGCAGATAGAAGTTCCACATATACCCGCGGTGAAGAGCACCGGGCCGGTCGCTTTCAAGTACGGGATGGGGTGTCTCATCGGCCATGACGTAATAGCTGTCCTTGACCAGTTCACGAAGTTCATTATAGATTGGTTCCAGACGCTGTGCGGCAGCCATCATCCAGTTACTTACGGTGAAAGGACTCAGATGGATTCCTTCACGCTCAAAGATATCCAGCTGTCTGTGCAGAGGCAGGTGGTCGTAATATTTGGCGGTAGCAATGTGGGCCAGTACACTTTCCGAGGCATTGCTGTGGGGATGTGCCATTACGGGCATGGGAGCGGTTATGATACGACCGTCGGCGAGCCGGTATTTAGGACGGATGATGCGTTTCACATAGAATCGGGCGGGGCTGACAGCATACTGTTCGCTCACTTCCTCTCCCAGCTTCGTCGCTCCCTCCAACGAAAGGCCTTCCGGCATGGGAATGATAATCTCCTCACGGGGAAGGGACGGGTCGATGGGCTTACGGGCGTGGGGAGTGATCTTTTTCGTGAAGCTTTTACGGAAACGATTGTAGCCATTCTCCGATGTGACGGATTTCCCAGCGGTTTTCTGTTCTTCCGCTACCGGGTCATTGACATCGGACGGAGACTCGAAACAGATGCTCAGCTGGCCGGCATCTTCGGGAAGATGACGTTTTTCACTGGATTTACCCCATAAACGGCGTGTCAAGTCAGCCAATTTCCATCTCAGGTCGGCAATGACGGCTGTACAGGCCGAGATTTCTTCGACCTGGCGGGAATACTCCTGCAAAGAGGCTTCGTATTTTCTCTGAAGTTCCGCATGCTCCTTTTCAAGGCATTCATGTTCCTTGCGCAACTCTTCGTACTCTTCCAAAGTAAGGGTAATAACCGGTTCTTTCACTGTACATCCACTTTTTATTATGTGGCAAAGTTATCAAAATAAAACTGCACGGCTTATAGAATGGGGAATTACTTTTCAACTGTTTTCCGATACTTTTTAACAGTAAGCAGCTCATTCAGGCGATTCCAGGAAATTTGAAGAAAATCCTTCTTCCGTTCCTCCTTTTTCAAGAGGAAAGAACCGCGATTCAGACGACGGCATTCCAGACGGTATTCGTCGTCGCACCGATAAAGGATATGCAACCTGCTACGGGAGCGGTCGGGAAAAATATGACAGCTCTGCTCTGACACGCAGGAACCCGTGTGTCGGATGACCTCGCCACAAAGACCGTCAATACCTTTATGGAAATTACAACCTTGGGGATAAAGGTAATAAGACCAAAAAGGACTGCTGCGGAAAAGGCCAAGACCTAAAGGGAGAAGTAGGTCCTGAGGGGAATGGATACCAAGGCTGGAAGACGAAACTTTATAACGACGGCCGCCATCAAATATGAAAAGAACAGAATCAAAATGGTTAGACTCGGAAAAGAGAGTACGTAGTTTATCACTTTCACTAGAAAATTCTAATACTGAACACATAATGGATTAAGATTATAATGAAGCCACAAAGGTAGGAAGGAAAAGAGGGGAAAAAAACACGCACGAGGCCGAATGATTACGTTTCACTTTAGTGATGAACTTTCATCACTAAGTTAATCAAACTTCATCACTAAAGTGATACAGCTTCTTCACTTTAGTGATAAAACTTGATGAAAAGGCAGAAGAACAAAATACAACAGATAGATTTCACTGACAAGACAAAGAGCTTTCATGCTTTCCCACCTCACTTTCAAAGGAGAAGCCACGGAAAGCATAAAAAACTGACTTTTCCCTCTATCAGATACGAGTTACCCGGATTTATCACTATATTAGCAAAATCTAAACACATTCTTATGAAAGCTTTACTTTTGACAGGACTACTATTCATTCTCATCCTCCCCGGATGCAGAAAAGAGACAAGCATACTTCCGCTATTACAATCTGTAGAGGAACTGATTCCCATGTATGCCGATAGTGCTTCCGTGCTACTGGACAGCATACAAGCCCCCGATGAACTGACTGATAAGGACTTTGCCCACTGGTGTATGCTATGCGGTAAAGTAACGGACGAAGCAGCCACCGGATTACTCCCTATCTACCAATGGCAACGGGCACAACAATGGTTCACCGAACACGGCACGGCAGAAGAACAGGCGCAAATAGACTTGTATCTGGGCCGTGCTTATGTAGAAGATGGGGAGTATGATAAAGCAATGCAAATATATGCCGATGCGCTGCAACTGGCCAAAGAACATCAGGCCTATAATGTGGCAGGGTATATTTGTGCCTATATGGCAGATTTGTATGGTTTTAGAGATATAACCAGTGAATGCTTAAAGAAAAGGGAAGAAGCTTGTGAGTTCTTCAAAAAAGCAGAGAACTACAAAAGCTATGCATACTCTTTAAAAGATTTAGCAGGTGAGTGGGCAATACTTGACTCTTTTGCTTGCACTATACCTTTGCTGCAAAAAGCCGACTCCATTTCTCAACTATTACATAATAAAAATCTGACCGCTGCTATTGCCAATGCTTTTGCTCTTATCTATGAAATGCAAGGGAAATATAATGAAGCGGAAACGGCTTATCTAAAAGCCATTTCCACAAGAAGTGAAGAGAGCTATAAAGATTCCATCGGCCTATTAAAAGTATATATAAAGAATAACAAATTGGGAAAAGCATACGAATTGATTAAAGCTATAACAGTACACAATGACATCGCTTATAGTTTCAACCAAGCCTACTACCTGCTTTATAAGGCAGAAGGAAAATACAAGGAAGCACTCCATTACAAAGAAATCTGTTCCGACATGCTCGATTCACTGACATTAGTTCAAAATGAGACAAAAGTATTGGAAATAGAAAAAAAGTATAACAACGCCAAGATACGGGAAGAGAACGAACTATTAAAGATTACACAGCAAAGGAATACAATCATCATCATTATTGCCATCTCCTTATTCTTACTATCAGTTGCAGGATATATCATTTACCAGCAGAGAAGCAAAGCCAAAATCTATTACCAGCAAACAATTCTAGATAAGATGAAAATAGAGCTCCTTCACTTATCTGCAGAACTAGAAGAAAAAAAGCAGGTTTTGCAAAAAGCATTGGCAGACAAAGAGAATAATGCCCACAAACTACAACAGGAAATAGAAGTAATATCCTATAAATACGACCGGCTGCAAAAGCAAAGTATGGAAACATCCACAGTTGGCAAGAAGCTTATTTCTTTGACTAAAAAAAATAGGCTTGAGGACTCCCAACTCCCTACTGACAAAACATGGCATTCCATAATGACGGAAGTAGACAAGATATATCCCCAATTCTACTCCCTACTAAAAGAGGCATTTCCCAACCTGACAGAATCAGAATATCAATATTGCTATCTCCATATCTTTGGATTTGACGCAAATGATGAAGCCAAATTGCTCGGCATCAATCCAGATTCCATCCGAATGAAGCGTACCAGAATCAAACAGAAACTAGAAAAACAAGTTGATGAAGGGATTTCTTTACGAGATTATCTCATTAAATACCTTGTAAAATAGAAACAGCTCATATTGTATTAACTTTCAGCTGGTTACATTCCTCGCAGTATATTCCACTGTATATAAATATTTTTATAACAAGTTGATAATCAGCAAAATTTGTATATACTATAATTCTCTCTTTTCGCCGTTCATAATCCGATAATATCTAAGTTTGCACAAAAACAAAACGTAATATGATTATGAACAAATTAAAAATGAATTTGGCTTTGATAGCCTTAGCTTTTCCTTTACTATTATGCGCCAAAACGCAACGAATAGAGATGGACATATGGCATCGTAAGCATAGAACCCCAACAGAATTATTTGTCCAGATAGAAGCCTTCTTTGACGACTGCAATAAAGAATTAACCATCGAATTCGCACAGGACTGGGAAGCGGTAACCATCGAGATTAAATCAAAAGAAGGATATGTAGTATATAGAAACCTCTATATACCCCACTCCAATTCTTCTTTATCAACTTCTTTAGAGAATATTCCGGCAGGAATATATGAACTGACAATCACCGATGAAAAGGGAATATTGGCAGGAGAATTTATATACGAAAACTAAAGTCCAATATTATGAAAAAGAAAAAAAGCACTCTACTTATTGTAAGCATGTCCTTTCTCCTTTCAATAGGAACACTTATGTTTAGTTCTTGCGCAGACAAGGACGATCCCTCTCCTATTCTTCCCACACCGGAAGACACTCCTTACATATTAAAACTAAAGTTTTCTGAAAAAGTAGAATTTAAAGAAATACTCAATAAAAACGATATTCAAGACCTAACAGAAACAGAAACTGCATATTTCGGAGAACGAATCCAATGGTCTTACCCCCATGAATTACAATTCGATAGGGACTCCCTTTCCATTGTAAAAACCAATAATATAGTAGAAAAGTATAAACTAAAATGGCAAGATAAAAAATTATTCATATACCAGAAGCCAATAGATAAATGGGAATACTGTGGAGAAAAAGACGAAAATGGAAGAGTAATACTCAATATAGGATTCTATATAATAAAAAACAATAATGACCAACGTACATTTATGGCAATAGGACAAGAGTATAATCTAATCTCTTATTCAGAACTAATGAATCAAGATTTCCTTTCCATTATATGGCTGAAAAGAAAATATACCTTTGAATAAATACGAGTATAAAACCTAAATACAAAGAAATGAAAACTAAAATAATATACACCATCGTATTTTTGATGATTGCTAAACTTGCTTATAGCCAAGAAGAGCAATATAGTGCAGATAAGTTTGTGGCAAAATGCCCCAATGAAATATTCATAGGAGCAATATTGGAAGCCAACAGCATCAATCAAGACACATATAAGTTCCTGAAAATATCAATGAATCCTATAAACATGGGGTACACCATTCCTATAAAGTCACAAACAATCACTCCTTCCTATAATAACATGATGAAAGCTATTCATGAAGCGTTAAAAACAAACGATGTCTTGAAAAGTAACTATTCTTTTTCATTCGTAATTAAAAAGATAAAATCATACCAAGAATTAGCTGTCAATTGGGGACAAAATATTAACCTTCAGCAACTATTAGGCATCACACCCGATTATAAGCCTCAAAAGAATATTATATTGATAGATATAAATCAAAGTTTTTTCAGCATTATAATGGATATGCCGGAATCACTAAGCACTGATCCACAAGTTTTGCAACAATTAGACAAGCTTGCATTTATAAACTCAATACAATTTGGCAGAAAAGTTATACTAGTTATTGAAAGTAATATTGATTATGACAAATTACAAGAAGCTATTGACAATTTACTGAAGTCTAAGGAAGTTAGTCAAAAAGAACTAGCAATATTAGCCAATTCTAATATCAGATTGATGACTATTGGAAACAAAGAAATAAAAGATATCAACCCAGACAATCCTTTTACAAGCATACTTACTTATTTATCTTCAACAGTTACACCCGATGATTTCGGAGGACCTATATCATTTTCCGCCTCTAACATAAAAGATAATTCTGTATTTGTTAACTATTTCAATGTACAATAAATAATCATCATTATGAAAAGCATCCGTTCTATTTTACACATACTTCTAGGCGTAACGCTAATCTGCTCATGCAATGAAGCAACAGAATTAGCCCATATTACCCCTAATGTCAGTCTTATAAAATATAAAGATATTGTTAAAATAGACTCTTTATATACATATCCAGGAGATTCTCTATATCAGAATTGGATAAATCAATATAATAAGAATCTGGAAGACAAAACATCAAGATCACTTTCACCGGAAGATGATGCATTTTTCAATAAACAATATATTGTGAAAAGTACAGAAGCAACCGTTTTATATGGAAGAAATTACATATTTCCAGGATCCATTTTAGAAGGAAACAGCATTTCAAACCAAAATTATATACCGGTATTTATCAGCAACAGAAAACCCATAACAGTATCAATGACATTGGCACACAATACACCCAAACCCACTAGCAGAACTATAGAAGCACCCACTTTCTCTAAATTAAGTGATTATGTGGTTGAGATGGTAACCGATGGAAATTTCGAACAGAATCAGAAATTCATGTTCAGTTACAAGAGATTTAGTTTTTACGATGAAATTAAAACCGCATTCGGAACAAATATTAATACAAGAAAACTATTTTCTTCAAAAAGTGAAAGTTCAACAGAATACCGGGATAAAATACAAAAGTCAACAGGAATGTATGTTAAATTCTTCCAATCAAGTTTCACCGTCAACATGGATATTGCTCCTTTAAGTGACCAACCTATTCAAGGAAAAAGTGAATATGAGCCTGTTTATGTGAATTCATTGACTTATGGAAGACTGGGAATCATTGCCTTTGAAACAGACGAATCATACGAATTCGCAGAAACGTGTATAAAAAAAGAATTTGATAGAATCTTCAGTAAGAAAACAACTACTCTGAATAAAGAAGAAGAAAAATTCTTTGAAAATACAGAATTCAAAGTGCTAATTATAGGGGGAGATAGCAATCTGGCCGTACAAACATTTAAAGGATATAGCCATTTCCTAAATTTAATATATAATTCAAAATTCACAGAAACAAGCTATGGTGTACCTATTACATGTTCTTTCTCCTATGCCAATTCACATGGATTGGTTGAAACTGAATTTATCAATACTATCCATATAGAACCTTTATATGTAAAGCCAAGTCGTGAAAATAATTCATACTTACCTGATTATTCCAACAAAAGCGATTATCATTCGTCAAGCCAACTTTATTTGTATTTTTATAAAGATAGAGAAAAGACAAAACCTTCCCAACCCTATATAGATATTATCTTCAATATAAGTATGTTTGAAAATAAATGCAACTATGAACCCAATTATAAAAACTGGCCTATGATAAATGCAAATTGTACAGATAAGACAGAGAGAATTATAATGAGAAACATTGATTTTAAATCAAAAATATATGTTGGCTATAATTCATCATATTACGAAAGTACAGGTTCCATGCCTATGGAACCTAACGAACCTATGCGAATGTGGAATGCAACTGAGTACACTCGTGAATATTCGCTGCTCAACAGCCCATTCTATCAAATAATCTATTAAAAATTTAATCCTATGAAAAAGTATTTTTATTTTGCAATTGTTTCCCTTGTAATGTTTTCTTGTGAAAACGAAGATTTAGATGAAATTTCTTCGAAAGCAAATAATACAGCAAACATTGCTCCACTAAGTTCTCTTTACTATGATGGAATATATGAAATTAGAGATGGTAAAGAGGTAGATTTAACATTACAACAGTATCTATCAAGATCCACCCAAGAGTTTTATGAAATAGCAAGCTTGAACCCTGCTTATACATATTTAGGTTCTGTTTTACAAGCTGAATCTATTAATACCGGAGAATACCGTTCTGTTGCATATCCAAATGCTTTAAAACCAGAAATCAGAATTGCATTCTCATTGCCTATCAAATCAAGAGTAATAAAACCTAAGTTTACCTCATTTAATGATGCAGTTATAGACGCTATCACAGATGCAGGTAAAGATTTTAGTGGAAAACAATCGCAAGTTTTCTCATATAAAATGAAAGAATTTAATTATTACAAAGAGGTAAATATGGCTTTTGGAGCTAATATAAAAATAGGACAGCTTTTTTCAATTACAACTTCTGTTGAGAGTGATAAAAAACAAAGTAATACCGCTTTATTTGTTGATTTCAGCCAAATCTATTTTAATGTAGCTATGGATATCCCAGATGATGGAAACATATTTCTCAATGAAACAGAACGCCAAAAATATCTAAATCAAAAACCTGTATATGTGAATTCTGTGAATATGGGACGAAAAGGAGTAATGATAGTAGAATCTGAAGAATCATATAGTGAAATTTCTGTATCAATTCGAGCAGCATTCAATGCAGGAATAGTAAACGGAGAACTATCACTAGACTCAAAGACAAAAGAAATGCTAAAACGTGCTCAGATCTATATTTATATTATAGGTGGTAACGGAGAGGACGCAGCTAAAGTTGTTACTGGATTTCCTGCATTTCAAGATTTTATAATAAAAGGAGGAGTATATAGTAAAGAAATATATGGAGTCCCTATTTCTTTCTCTGGTGCTAATGCAGCCGATAACTCCATGTTCATTTCCCAAATTAAGATCTAATATTCCATGTGCTGATTGTTATTTGATAAGTATTAACAATCAGCACTATTTTTTACTAATATATTTATATCTAATGACTATGAAAACCTCTTATAGAAAAATATACTTATTCCTATTATTACTAACATCTTATTCTTGTAATGATTTAACAGAAACAAATATGAGCATAGATATTATATCCATGACAAAATATAATAACATTATAAACATTGATTCATCTGTAAGCGTCTCCGCGATTCTATATAGTATATTAAAACAAAAAGTCTAATGATCCCTTTTTAGTCATTAGCCTTTTCCCATCTGTCAGGAAGCAGTAGCCTGTATTTTTCCAGTG
>NZ_JBDFXP010000084.1:0-9641 GCF_040911965.1 Phocaeicola sp. RTP21359st1_B8_RTP21360_211022 | reverse complement strand
CAAAATAGCCCACGACCGAATAACCTGTATCTTCACTGCCCGACATCTCATGGTAGATTTCCAGGTTGTTGTCCGTATTTCCTACCAGTACTACAAAACGCGTATGTTTCTTGCTCATACGGTAAAGCCTGATGAGAAGACGAAGAGTGAAACGGAACGAAACAAGACACAGAAACAGGAGGAAAAGGTACTCCAGCATGAACAGGGAGGCTATATCCGCATAGTTTCCTACAGAAAGGACCAGACCGCCCAGGAGGACAAACAGGAACATATTCTCGAACACACGTTTCCATATCTGAAGGGAATGCACTTTCCTCCGGTGAAGCACTACTCCTGAATGGATGGCGCAAAGGGCGTAACATAACATCAGTGTAAGCATGACTTGCAGAACGGTGGTTCCACCAACCTGCAGGCTATCCCACTGCATCTCATTGGACAGCTTGCTGAAAAGCAGGAATAGCAGACCGCAAAGAAAGGTCTCGGTGACAATCACAAAGGTCTCGATCAAGTGGTTGTAGGATGCTAATTTGTCTTTCATAGTCATAGTAGTATGATTTTAAAAATTATGATCATATATGTGGCTATCATTATCAACTCTCATACCTGTTTACTTCAAACAGATTTTGAAATAAAGTCCCGCACTCAGATATTTACCATCATTCAATTCTGCTATCAGATTAAAACGATCTTTCCAAACAGCATAGTTAAAACCTATATTAATGGTTCGTGCATCATATTCCGCCATCAAATTCAGTCCATTCAATATCTTATTTCCCAAAGAAGTATCAGGCAAACAACACCGAAAATTAACACCTAATGCAGGTCCTTCATAATTCAAGCCAGTAGCCCTGCTATAAATATAAGCCATATGAAGCCCTAATTCCCCCACATTCTGAAAATACAAATGTTTCGTTGCAGCCAGAAAAAAACGATTGAAATAATTATGAGTACCAGCTTCTTGATTAAAATTGATATTACCACCACCATTATTATCAAAACTTCCGGGATCATTGGCTCCCAATACAAGTTGAGGAGTCCATTCTTTCCACCAGCCTTCCTTCCATAAACGGAGCCTTCCTGAAAAATTACGGTCCTGATTACGAAATTTTCCCCAAGTCTGTTCAGGCCAATAATTACCTTTAACTCCCTTTACCAAGGTACAGGTATATGCTACTTCCAGCCAAGGAAAAATAGTCACATTTATATAGTAATTATATGTGTAGGTGTAATTTTTATTATTCCAATAAGTAGAAAGCGGATGCTTATCCAGCACATTACCGCCCAGCATAACAGTTTTGTCCTTCTGCATATCAGCAGTAGGCATATGCAATAGTCCACTAGTACCATATAATGCCTGTCCCTTCAATACAGTACAGAAACATAAACATAGAAAAGCTAAAAAAGAATTATGCATTGCGAAATTATAAGGGTTTGCTATCTTTGTACCATGAAAAGATTAGTTTCTCCCACAAAAAGCGTGCAGGAAAAAGTAAGGCAGCTTGTACATAACGTTTACGGGTATGCTTCTCTTTATACATACGATAGACAAAACGCAGATTCATACGATCTATCCATAGAGGGTAGTATTCAATCTCATTATTAGCAGTTTGGTGAATAAAACCACCACAGGTAAAACCAATACCCTGGAATCCGGCATTACGCACCTTTAGCAAAAAACGTTCTTGCATCAACGCCCCCATTCCTACAATAAGAAAATCAGGATTAACTTGTGTAATATGTTTCGCTTCCGCATCCATTTCTTGTTCCGAAACAAAATACCCATTACGACAACCCATAAACTTCAACTTTGGATACCGTTCCTTAAATATTTCAACAGCTTTTTCTACCTGTTCTTGTTTTGACGCAACAATGTATAACATCTTTCCATTATTTTCGGCAAAACGGAATAATTCCGGTGCCATAGAAGTCATATCAAAGCTTCGCCTTTTCACTGTTATTCCATATAATAATCTTATGGCAGCCACTAAGATGGAACCATCGGCAAAAATACCATCAAACTGTCCAAACAAATCTTTACGATCTAATGCCATCAAATAAGAAACAGGATTTAGAAATGTATATATTTTACCTTTATCCATGAAAAGATTATCAAGACCTCGTAGATTTGTTCGTAAGATATGACTAATTAAAATAGGTATCATAACACTTTCCTGTAAAGAATAAATAGTGTAACTTTTAAAATAGAGCACTATATTTTAGTGCTTACTTTCCTACACATTGCATCATAAAATAAGAATTGCATACTTTTATCATTGTTTTCTTCCCATATTTTGGTATGATTCAATATTTTTTTCCTAAAATCATCATCATCTATACCACGCTCTATTAACTTTGCTAAATGTTTCTCATCATCATGAATAATTGTTGTGAAATCTTTCTCTAGTATTAAATTGTCAACAATACATTCCTCCCAAAACAACCTGTTGTCAAACATTTCTTCTGGTATAGCTTTTCTTGTACCTACAAAAGGTATTCTCAACGATGACACCTCTGCAAGAACGATAGGAAATCCTTCAAATATACTAGATAAAACAAACAAATCAGCGTGAGCCATATATTTATAAGGATTCAAATTAAAAGGCAAGAATATAGTTCGTGAATAAACTCCCAAATCTTTAGCTAATTGTTTTAGTTCTTCCATATACTCTCCCTCCCCCATTAATACAAGATACACATTCCACCCACCTTTATTCAAATAAAGCGAAAATGCCTTCAGTAGTTTCCATTGCGCTTTCTGTTCTGAAAACCTCCCTATATTCATTATATATTTTTTATCTGGGCAGAAAACAAAATCATCAATTCCACATTGAGATTTAATCTTAATATCTTTGCTATTAACATAATTATTAATGACATTTATATTTTCACTCCGAACCCCAAAAGAAACGATCAAATCATCTTTCACTTGTTTTGAAACAGCTACTACGTTATTACACTTGTTATACATCCACCTTATCATACAATAAGTTAACTTCTGTACTATGCCCAACTTAATTTTCGTATATTGAAGAGAAAGTACATTATGCACCGAAACAACCTTTACAGCAGAAGTAGGCACAAGAATCGTCAGTAGATTACTTTTTTCAAGAAAAGAAAAAATGACATCCGGTTTTATATCTGCAACAATTTTTTTTAGTCTAAAAAATAGATTAAATTGTTGTAACGTTTTCTTTATCAAATTATTTTCGTCATTACAAGACCCATAAAATACATCTACATTCTCTGTCCACTTGCTTTGTCCACTATAACCTGAAAGCACAAAAACATAAGGCACATGTCCATTCTGTTTCAAATAGTGGTAGTAATCAATCAAAATACGTTCCGCGCCTCCAGTAGCTATATGATCTATTACTAAAATGTATTTCATCATTCTTTGAGTTTATAGTATCTTATCCAATCAACTTTCATTTCACAAGGAAAAGCAGAATCATCCATTCCACAAGATCCACCCCATCCACCGTAAGCAACATTTAAAATTAAGTAATATGGCTTATCAAAAGGCCAAGCTTCTCCTTCCTTTTTATCAAATTGATAACATAAATTACCATCAAGTAAAAATACAAGTTTATCCTTGTACCATTCTAATGTATAAATATGAAATTTAGAAACATCAGCTTTCACTAATTGAGGATTCATTTTTTTTATACGATTCCCATTTTTTTTATCCGTCACATGGACATTGATCTGATACTCCTTAGAACTCCAACAGTCAATATATTCCATTATGTCAATTTCACCAAAAGGTAAACCTTCTTCTGCCGGCAACATCCAAAAAGCAGGCCAAATACCTTTTCCTGTAGGACATTTTGCCTTAATTTCCAACCTGCCATATAAAAACGAAACCTTACCTAAGGTATGTATTCGACCAGAAGTGCATAAAGCCTTATCTTTTTTCTCATCTAAAGTCCTAATGATTAATTTACCATTATTTACACATACATTATTTGAACTATTTGTATAATATTCACTTTCCTGCCCTCTCATTCCCACTATATAACTCCAATACATAGAACTAGGAACATTATCTCGGTTAAATTCATCTCGCCAAATAGGATCATTTTCAAATAAACCTTGAGCAAACAATACAAAAGAAGACAATAATAAATATATGCTTAATAAAATCTTTATCATAGCATTTTTTTTAATTTCATATAAATACTGAATATCCCTATATGATAAAAAAATGGTTTCATTTTAATGATAATCTTTCTCGTCAATGTAAGAGGAAAATACTTTGCTTGTAATCTGTCAAAAGGCAAGTTATTCAAATCTCTAAAAAAGTCTGCCCTTCTCGTACTGGGAATTGCCGATTGTAACATCATACAACCATCTTGTTCTACAACCTTTTGAACATTTGATTTCTGATATACAAAATAAGATTTTAAATATTCAAAATAATCAAATCCTTTTTGAGAATGAATAAAAACATGAGTAGCGCCTGCTTTATCCATGATTTTATTGTAAAATTTAGCATTCCAACAATCAAAAATAGTAAAATCACTAACCCGCTCAATACTCTTAAATACACACTGATGACATGCTGGTTTTGAACACAGCCCTTTAAAAAAGAACTTTAACATTAAATCTGCCTCCATCCCATAATGATATTGAATTCTCTCATCTTCAAAATCTAAAGTCATAGTAGAATAATTATAACCATAATACTTATCCCTAAACTTAACTCCTGTTACTTTATTTTTATACTTTATTTGCTGGTATTCAAGATACTTTCTAAATAAAAGCGGTGAAGGATTACCACGACATACCAAATCTACTGTGATAAGATTTGCATAGTCTTTCTTAAGATAATTCTTCAATCCGGCTATTTGACAAGGAGTTCCACTAAAACATACAAGACAACCAGTTTGCAAAAGTTTCTTTGCTTCTTGATACGTATGTCCTATTTTACTCTGTACATACTTCGAGCCTCTAAATAATTGAATTTCTTCTTTCTTATTAGTTCCATAATGTACCACCTCCATCTTTTTATTATAAATAGCACCAAAAACATATCCATTTTGGTTCAAAACATAATCACTGATAGCACTAAAAAATCCCCCAGATGTACTATCTCTTCGTATATTATTATCTTTATGCTGAATAACATAACCAATTGTTTCTTCATGTTCTTTAATCGGTTTATGAAGAATGGGACATACTGCTTCACACAAACCACATTCTATACAAACTTCAACATCTACTTCAGGATAACGAAACCCCTCATTATCCTCTTTCATCACCACACAATGCTTTGGACAAATATTTTCACATGCCCAACAACCACAACACGTGACCTTATCAGTAATTACAATCATAATTCTATTCCTTTTAAAGCTTGCTCAAGATAAGCTAGAGAAGACTTTCTCAATATTTCTAATCTCTCATCTACATCCACATAATCAAGCGGCATAGAAAGAAGATTATCGATATTCTTTTTTGTATCTATTTTCCGTTGAGAGAGATTAGTCAAACTCAATAAATTATCTATGCGCGTGTTAGTGTTTTGCATAGCATTTTCACTAAATCTACTAAATACAAAAAAGTTCTTTTTATAGAGAATAGAAAACACAGAGCAGTGAAAAGAATCCGTAAAGATATATTCCGAATTTCTCACATAATTCAAAAACTCGGCAGGACCTACATCATAAGGAGTTTCATTAGCAAATCCTTCATCCGATGGTATATATTCATCCAAATGCTGAAGCGCCACTATCTTCAGACCTGTTCGTTTTTGCACTTCGCTTATAAATAACCTTTGTTGAGGATTATTCCCTAATAAGTAACAAAAAATATATTTACCATTGGTTAGAGGCTTTTCCTGCTGTATATGCATCCATTGCTCACCTGTAAACAAAAGAGTAGGATCAAGTACGACTTGAATCTCACGCCCAATTAATTTATAAACCAAATCACAAGCGCTTTTTTCTCGTAATGCCATATAATTAAAACGTTTCATAAACCATCTGTTCTTCTTCCTCTGAAACCAAGGTACTTTTTTAATCCCAAGACTAGTAGAGTAAGCTATTTTACAGATATTGTCTGGCACCCATTCTAAAGTATAATACCCATGCTCTACGCTGTCGGTACGCCACAATTGATCACTTCCCACCACAAAAGCAGAATAATTGTTAGCCATAGCTTTCAATTCTTCTCTATTTTTACAATAAGGTGATAAATGAAAGTATTCTTGCGAAAACCTATCAAAACAAGCATTTCGTAAATCTACATTTCTGCCAAATGAATCTGGATATTTCTTTTTATAATACTCTATTTTTATCTTACCTATCCTCATTTTCCAATCAGCTATCAAAATCTTTTTGATAATATAAAGCAATTTATTCCCTTGCATATAAACAATAGGAGATTTACACGAAATAGTCTGATAAGGTAAATTCATTTTCTGAAAAATCATTTCCGTAGCATATGCCTGAAGCATACTACCATAGTTATGATGAAAATAGCAAGTTACGAGGCCTATAGGTTTCATTTTTTGTTTAATTTATATACCAACAACAGCAATAAAGTAGCTCTATATTTTACCAATAAATAAAAAAGGCGATGCTTCATTGGCAACAATTGATACGGATAATTATTTAAGTAATGATAAAAAAATGCATCTTTGCATATTTTTTTTAATTCATAATTCTGAATTGAAAAAGATTTTTTCTTTACAATTTGATATTTAATATAAAGAGAATTACGTAAATAATGCAGAGCTTTGCGTTGTAACCTAACCCAATAATCCTCTTCTGCAAAATACTCTGCAAATACTGAATGCATCTCTTGAATAAACCTCTTTAACCGTTCTATTTTATCCTCTGTATAAGTATGGGTAATTGAACACTCATTTTGAAAATAATTATAAAAATATTCCGGTATAAAACCTACATTTTCTGCTAATTTCAAATATCTCACATGAAAAAACATATCTTCAGAAGCTACCACTTTTTCAGATACAAATCGCAATTGATTATCTTCTATTATTTTTCTAAGATAAATAGCCTTACAAACTGAAACCATATATTTCACATCAGAACGATAACTAGGCAAAGGAGCTAACATATCTAATAAAAATGAATCAACACTTTTTCGTCCACGAAAAAAGACTTCCTGACCTACCTCTTCAAAAGGTATTATCTTATCTTTTGAATAATAATATTGCAAACTACAATATACAGTATCACATTTCATTTTTTCAGCTACACGATAAAGAGCCTCATACATCGCAGGAGCAACCCAATCATCAGAATCAAGAAATGAAACAAATTTTCCAGATGCAAGATTTAACCCTGCATTACGAGCAAAACCTAATCCTTCATTTTTTTTATGAATAACTTTAATGCGCGCATCTTTTTGAGCATATTCATCACACAAAGCTGGACAATTATCAGGTGACCCATCATCCACCAATATGATTTCCAGTTCCTTTAATGTCTGATTCAATATCGACTGTATGCACCTATCTAGATATTTTTCCACGTTATAAACAGGTACAATCACACTTATTTTGGGAATATCGTTTTCCATTATATTTTATTGTAGTTATAATTAGTAAGTAGTCTTTTTCAGCTCTTTAAAATCAATAAGGCAAAAAGTTGAATATTTTAAATTTCACTTAACTATAGTTACATTGGCAAATACTAAAAGAATAAACTTTTTATAGTTCATTACAAATGAAAATCTATTTTGAATACTTACAAAACATAGCTCCCCCTTACAAAATAATACAATTTTAGAATTACAAGTATCAACTATTTACTTTTTCAGATGCACTTTTTTCAAAAGCTGTCCAATAAAATGCAATATTCTAAAATTAGGCAACCGCAGCAGATGCCAAAATTTAATTTCCCAACGCGTATAAAAAGGGAGCCAAGATGCAGCAAAATGATGGATAGAATATGTATTAGTGGTAGTTCTTATTACTCCATCAGTAAAAGATTTCGGACTAAAAAATGTTGCAGGAAAAATTGCTATTTTCATGGAAGCTTCATCTATCTTCATCGCATCTTCAAGAGAAGTAACAGAAATCAAGTCATAACCATTATTTAATAATGTTTTTTCAACCTGCAAAGGCAATGGTTGCAGTATATCAAAACTACCATCCGGAAGAACAAATGGACGTTTATCATAACTGTCCAAACAAAGTTTTACCCACGAAGAATGCCGTTCAACACCAAACGCTGCAACTTCCAGCCCCTTTCCTTTACCATACTGCCACCCCATCATCGTTTGAAGTGACAAAAAAGGATTAAATGATTTTAAAACCTCCACATCCATATCCAAATAAATTCCCCCGTAATGATACAGAGCATAAAGCCTGATATAATCAGCAGCAAAAGCATATTTTTTGTTATCAAAAGCTTCGCTCACCCAACGAGATGATGATTTATCAAACTTATCAAAATTCCAATGAATAAACTCATAATCAGGCAAATATTTCTTCCATGAATCCATATAATGTTGGATATTGAAAGGAATGGGATCGTTACTTAACCAGCAATAATGAATAATTTTAGGAATCATATCAAGTGAATCAATTTTATTAAATTATTTTTTTAAAAAGAAACGAAGCAGAAATAAAAACATACGAGACATAACATTGATTATTTTATAAACATTGGGATATTTAATATATAACCCATAAGTGCTAGAACATAAAAATCTAGCATCGTCATAACCTATTACAGTACAAAAAGGATTGAAGGCTGATTTAGAATTTCTAATCATCAATTTTATTTCATCACTCAGAAACCCTTCGTATTTAATACGACAGAATATTTTTTTATCAAGGAATTTATAAGGTACATAACTTTTTGCTCCCATCCCTGATGCGAAATAATGTATTATTTTTGCTTTAGACAAGAATGGTAACCCGTTAGCATTAATTTGGCAATTCCAAATATCATCTAACTTACAAATTTTACAACCCATTAATTCATTAGCTTTAGCCAAAGAAGGTTGATCATAATTAATACCTTTCAATACATTTTTCCTCCACAAAGAATGCCAATACTCATAAAATTGATGAGTATCATCTGTATCTTTAACAAACAACACTCCACTATTAAAATAAAAATCATTCTCTGAATATTTCCATCCCAATACAGAAGACCATTTCTTAATATTAGTTTTCATCCAACTATATTTAATTGAAAGATGACAATCTGGCACAGCTGCTATTTCGCAAGACAAATTATCTATATCTTTCAACTCTTCATTTATAATTGTATCACAATCAATAAATAAAAAATCCCCAATTACCTGACTTCTTAATGATGTTTTTATGTACCTAGATTTTTGTTGTTTTGAATAATGAAACGGAACATCAACGATGACTAATTTTGAAACATAATTAAGTATCAATTTACGAATGCCATTTTCCAACGTTCTACTTGTTTCTTCATCAACAAGTAAAAGCAAATTTGCATCTGGATTATATAAACGCAATGAATAAATAGAAACCAATGCCTGCTCTAAATAACAATCATTTTCATTACTAACAAGCACATAAATAATCTTTGTTTTCATATGATGAAAGACTTTTGTAAGCACTCAATTTAGGGCATCCCCCTTCGAAAGGGCACTTTTCAGTGCCCTAAACCGAGTTTTGTTAATTAATT
>NZ_JBDFXP010000083.1:0-9698 GCF_040911965.1 Phocaeicola sp. RTP21359st1_B8_RTP21360_211022 | reverse complement strand
TCTACCGTTTTTTCGGCTCAGTTTGAAAACTTGGGGGAATTAGTTAAAAGCCTTATCTTTCCCGTGGGTGTGGATACCTTTCCCACGGAACTGTCTGGAAGGCTCCGCCATGTCTTTTCTCCGGCAGGGGCAGGTCCGGAAGTTTTGCTCTGTAGGGGACGATGTTCATAAAGTGAGTTTATTTATGTCAATTCAATTTGCCTCTATATCTAAAGTGATCTATATCTTTGCAGATACACTTCTATAGAGATACTTGTAGATATATATTCCTATAAACTGTTACTCTAAAAGTAGAATAAATAAAAAATCGTAGTTTATATAATGAAAAAACTTTCATTTTTATTTTGCTTTTAGAAAATAATCTCTACCTTTGCAACGTTTTAGATAAAATAAGAGATAAACAATGAACCAAGGATTTATACATATTTTGCTATGCGGCATTATTATTCTACTGGCAAAGTCAGCGGGAAGTGAGTGTTGTGCATAAAAGTATGTGTGAACAATGATATACGAAAGCCTTTCTCACTTCCCTGTGTGAAAGGTTTTTTTTATGAATATAATAATGGTAAAATATAAAATTGAAATTTATGAGTGACAGATTATTTATTTTTGATACCACTCTTCGTGATGGCGAACAGGTTCCGGGATGTCAGTTGAATACAGTGGAAAAGATTCAGGTGGCTAAGCAGTTGGAAGCTTTGGGAGTGGATGTGATTGAGGCAGGATTTCCTATTTCAAGTCCGGGTGATTTCAATTCAGTAATTGAAATTTCTAAGGCTGTTACTTGGCCAACCATTTGTGCGCTGACTCGTGCAGTTGAAAAAGATATCGACGTAGCTGCTGACGCATTGAAGTTTGCCAAGCACAAACGTATCCATACTGGCATTGGAACTTCAGATTCTCATATCAAATATAAATTCAATTCTACTCGTGAAGAAATTATTGAACGTGCTGTGGCTGCTGTGAAATATGCACGTCGTTATGTAGATGATGTGGAATTTTATGCGGAAGATGCAGGACGTACGGATAATGAATACTTGGCTCGTGTGGTAGAAGCTGTTATTAAAGCGGGAGCGACAGTGGTGAATATACCTGATACTACAGGTTATTGCTTGCCTGAAGAGTATGGGGCGAAAATTAAATATTTGGTAGATCATGTAGATGGTATCGATAAGGCTATTATTTCTACTCATTGTCATAATGATTTGGGTATGGCTACTGCCAATACGATTAGTGGTGTGTTAAATGGAGCACGTCAGGTAGAAGTGACTATCAATGGCATTGGAGAACGTGCCGGTAACACTTCCTTGGAAGAGGTGGCAATGATTGTCAAATGCCATAATGATATTAATATTCAGACAAACATCAATACCCAGAAGATTTATCCGACTAGTCGTATGGTATCAAGTTTGATGAATATGCCGGTTCAGCCGAACAAGGCAATTGTGGGACGTAATGCTTTTGCACATTCATCCGGTATCCATCAAGATGGTGTTTTAAAAAACGTACAAACATACGAAATTATTGACCCGAAGGATGTGGGCATTGATGATAATGCTATTGTTTTGACTGCTCGTAGCGGACGTGCTGCGTTAAAACATCGTCTTCATGTTTTGGGAGTCGAACTGGAACAGGACAAATTGGATAAGGTATATGAGGATTTCTTAAAACTGGCTGATAAGAAGAAAGATATCACGGATGATGATATTCTGGTATTGGCAGGTGCAGATAGAAGTGTTAATAACCATATAAAATTGGATTACTTGCAGGTAACAAGCGGAGTGGGCGTTCGTTCGGTGGCAAGTTTAGGACTGAATATTGCAGGAGAGCACTTTGAAGCTGCTGCCAGTGGAAATGGACCGGTAGATGCTGCTATCAAGGCTTTGAAAAAAATTATTGACCGCCACATGGTATTGAAGGAATTTACGATCCAGGCTATCAGTAAAGGTAGTGATGATATGGGTAAAGTACACATGCAGGTGGAATATGACGGACAGATGTACTATGGTTTCGGAGCGAATACAGATATTATCGCTGCATCAGTAGAAGCATATATTGATTGTATCAACAAGTTTAAAAGATAATAATACGTAATACAAAAATGGCTAACACATTATTTGATAAGATTTGGGACGCCCATGTGGTACAAAAGGTTGAGGAGGGACCTACTCAACTTTATATAGACAGGCTTTATTGTCATGAAGTAACTAGTCCGCAGGCTTTTGCGGGACTGCGCGCACGCGGGGTGAAAGTCTTTCGTCCGGATCATGTATATTGTATGCCGGATCACAATACTCCGACACATGACCAGGATAAACCGATTGAGGATCCGGTTTCTAAAACACAGGTAGATACTTTGGCAAAGAATGCCAAAGATTTCGGCTTGGCTCATTTCGGTATGATGGATAAAAGAAATGGTATTATTCATGTAGTAGGTCCGGAAAGAGGGCTGACTTTGCCGGGGATGACAATTGTTTGTGGTGACTCGCATACTTCTACCCATGGTGCGATGGGAGCTGTTGCTTTCGGTATTGGAACCAGTGAAGTAGAAATGGTGTTGGCTTCACAATGTATCTTACAATCTCGTCCGAAAACTATGCGTATCACTATTGATGGTGAACTGGGTAAAGGAGTGACGGCGAAAGACATGGCTCTCTATATGATGTCTAAGATGACAACCAGTGGTGCTACTGGATTCTTCGTGGAATATGCCGGTTCGGCTGTCCGTAACTTGAGTATGGAAGGTCGTCTGACTTTATGTAATCTGAGTATTGAAATGGGGGCACGTGGTGGCATGGTTGCTCCTGATGAAGTGACTTTTGAATATATAAAAGGCAGGGAACATGCTCCGAAAGGTGTGGATTGGGATAAAGCGGTGTCTCATTGGAAAACATTAAAGAGTGATGATGATGCTGTATTTGATAAAGAAATTCGTTTTGATGCAGCAGATATTCAGCCGATGATTACATATGGAACGAATCCAGGAATGGGTATGGGAATCACTGAGCATATTCCGGTAGATGATAAAAGTGCTTCTTTTAAAAAGTCTTTGGACTATATGGGCTTTCAGCCGGGCGAATCCTTGCTAGGTAAGAAAATTGATTATGTATTTTTGGGTGCTTGCACTAACGGACGAATTGAGGACTTCCGCGCCTTTACCTCTTTAGTGAGAGGGAAAAAGAAAGCAGATCATGTGACTGCATGGCTGGTTCCGGGATCATGGATGGTAGATGCACAGATTCGTGAAGAAGGTTTGGACAAAATCTTGGAGGAGGCAGGTTTTGCCATCCGTCAACCGGGATGTTCTGCTTGTCTGGCTATGAATGATGATAAGATTCCGGCCGGAAAGTATTCGGTATCTACTAGTAACCGTAATTTTGAAGGACGCCAGGGACCGGGTGCTCGCACGTTGCTTGCCAGTCCGCTGGTAGCTGCTGCTGCGGCGGTGACCGGTGTTGTAACAGATCCTAGAGAACTAATTTAAAAATGCGAAGACAATGAAACAGAAATTCAATATCATAACAAGCACTTGCGTACCCCTTCCTTTAGAGAATGTGGACACAGACCAAATTATTCCGGCCCGTTTCTTAAAGGCGACAACTCGTGAAGAGAAATTCTTTGGTGATAATCTGTTCCGTGACTGGCGCTACAATCCGGATGGTTCTCTGAACAAGGATTTTGTATTGAATAATCCTACTTACGGTGGACAAATCCTTGTAGCGGGAAAGAATTTCGGTTCTGGTTCCAGCCGTGAACATGCAGCATGGGCTATCGCCGGATATGGTTTCCGGGTAGTTGTGTCCAGTTTCTTTGCTGATATTCATAAGAATAATGAATTAAATAATTTTGTACTTCCGGTGGTGGTGAGTGAAGGATTTTTGAAGGAACTTTTTGATTCAATTCATGCAGATCCGAAAATGGAAGTGGAAGTAAATCTGCCCGAACAGACTATAACCAATAAGGCTACAGGTAAAAGCGAACATTTTGAAATTAATGCATACAAGAAACATTGTTTGATGAACGGATTGGATGATATCGACTTTTTGCTGACCAACAAAGACAAGATAGAAGCATGGGAAAAAGCGTCAAAATAGAAATCATGGATACAACACTCCGCGATGGTGAACAAACCAGCGGAGTATCTTTTGTGCCCCATGAAAAATTGATGATTGCCCGATTGCTATTGGAAGATTTAAAGGTAGACAGGGTAGAGGTTGCCTCGGCCCGTGTATCGGATGGCGAATTTGAAGCCGTTAAAATGATATGTGACTGGGCTGCCCGCCGGAATTTGCTTCACAAAGTGGAGGTGCTCGGATTTGTGGATGGCCGTACTTCTGTAGATTGGATACAACGTACAGGATGCAGGGTAATTAACTTATTGTGTAAAGGTTCGTTGAAACATTGTACACAGCAGTTGAAGAAAACACCTGAAGAACATATTGAAGATATTGTGAATGTGGTGCGTTATGCCGATGAACTGGATATTGCAGTTAATGTATATCTGGAAGATTGGAGTAACGGAATGAAGGATTCTTCTGACTATGTATTCCAGTTGATGGACGGATTGAAGGATACCAGTATCAAACGGTATATGTTACCGGATACATTGGGTATCTTGAATCCTTTGCAAGTGATTGAATTCATGCGGAAGATGAAAAAACGTTATCCTCATACTCATTTTGATTTCCATGCGCATAATGATTATGACTTGGCTGTGAGTAATGTACTTGCTGCTGTGCTGAGTGGGGTTAAAGGACTTCATACTACTATCAATGGATTAGGGGAACGTGCAGGAAATGCACCGCTTGCCAGTGTTCAAGCTATTCTGAAGGATCATTTTAATGCTTTGACCAATATCGACGAAAGCCGTCTGAATGATGTGAGCCGAGTGGTGGAATCTTATTCTGGTATTGTTATTCCTGCCAACAAGCCGATTGTGGGTGAGAATGTGTTTACGCAAGTGGCCGGCGTTCATGCCGACGGTGATAACAAGAATAATCTTTATTGCAATGATTTGTTGCCGGAACGATTCGGACGTAAACGTGAGTATGCGTTGGGCAAGACTAGTGGCAAAGCCAATATCCGTAAAAATCTGGAGGATTTGGGACTTGATTTAGATGAAGAATCCATGCGTAAGGTAACGGAACGTATTATCGAACTGGGTGACAAGAAGGAATTGGTTACTCAGGAAGATTTGCCTTATATTGTTTCCGATGTGCTGAAGCATGGAGTGGTAAGCGAAAGTGTAAAACTGAAAAGTTATATTGTGACACTGGCGCATGGATTGAAGCCGATGGCTACTGTAAAAATAGAGATTAACGGAAAAGAGTTTGAGGAGAATTCCAGCGGTGACGGTCAGTATGACGCTTTTGTGCGTGCATTGCGTAAAATTTATAAAGTGACATTAGGGCGTAAATTCCCTATGTTGACCAATTATGCGGTAAGTATTCCTCCTGGGGGCCGTACAGATGCATTTGTGCAAACAGTAATAACTTGGAGTTTTGAAGAAAAAGTATTCCGTACTCGTGGGCTGGATGCTGACCAGACGGAGGCTGCTATCAAGGCTACCATGAAAATGCTGAATATAATAGAAAATGAATATGAAAATAATAATGGTTAGTGATTAGTGGTTAGTGGTTAATGAACAGTGTCGTCAGATTTCATTAACCGCCAACTATTAATCACTGACCGCTAACCATTAATCACTAAAAAAATGGATTTTAAAATTGCAGTTTTAGCCGGTGACGGTATCGGACCGGAGATTTCAGTGCAAGGCGTTGATGTGATGAACGCTGTTTGTGAGAAGTTTGGCCATAAAGTAAGTTATGAATACGCGATCTGTGGTGCAGATGCGATAGATAAAGTAGGTGATCCGTTTCCCGAAGCTACTTTTCAGGCTTGTAAGAATGCCGATGCAGTGCTTTTCTCGGCTGTAGGCGACCCTAAATTTGATAATGATCCTACAGCAAAGGTTCGTCCGGAGCAAGGTTTGCTGGCTATGCGTAAAAAATTAGGTTTGTTTGCCAATATCCGTCCTGTGCAGACTTTCAAATGCTTGGTTCATAAGTCTCCGTTGCGCGCCGAATTGGTGGAAAATGCCGATTTTATCTGTATTCGTGAACTGACCGGAGGGATGTACTTCGGTGAAAAATATCAGGATAATGATAAGGCATATGATACCAATATGTATACCCGTCCGGAGATTGAGCGTATTTTAAAAGTGGCTTTTGAATATGCCATGAAGCGCCGTAAGCATCTTACTGTAGTTGATAAGGCAAATGTGCTGGCATCTTCACGTCTGTGGAGGCAGATTGCACAAGAGATGGCTCCTCAGTATCCGGAAGTGACTACAGACTATATGTTTGTGGATAATGCTGCCATGAAGATGCTTCAGGATCCTTGTTTCTTTGACGTGATGGTGACTGAGAATACATTTGGTGATATTCTGACAGATGAAGGCTCTGTTATCAGTGGCTCTATGGGATTACTTCCTTCTGCTTCTACGGGTGAAAGCACTCCGGTATTCGAACCTATTCACGGTTCATGGCCACAGGCTAAAGGATTGAATATTGCCAATCCATTGGCTCAAATCCTATCGGTGGCCATGCTGTTTGAGTATTTTGATCTTAAGGAGGAAGGCACCTTGATTCGTAAGGCTGTAGATGCTTCTTTGGATGAAAATGTGCGTACTCCGGAAATTCAGGTTGAAGGTGGGGCCAAGTATGGTACTAAGGAAGTGGGTTCCTGGATTGTGGATTATATCAAGAAAGCATAGAATTTTATAGGTTTTTTACGGAGAATCAGAAGTGAATGCCATTTTACTTCTGATTCTTTATTTTTATTGGATAAGAAAAAGTATATTTGATGCTGCAAATAAAACAAAGATAATAATTGAAAGACATTCAGATGAAGAATTTAGTTTATGCTTTGGTAGGAGCTGGTTTTATGATTGCCTGCCAGCCTTCGGACCAACCGGAAATCAGCGGTATGCTGACTGGTATCGAGAGTGATACATTATTGGTACAATCTTTTCCTGTAAATGATCGTGATAGTCGTAGGACAGATACGATTGCCATGCAAAATGGAAGTTTTGCTTTTAATTTAGGTGATAGTGTATTGAAACAGGTTTATATTTATGGTAAACCGTCAGTGAAACCCAATGAGGATGGCAGTATACCTGCCATATCGATGAAAGCTGTAAATTTTTTGCTGTTGCCTGGCCAACCTATAAAAATTTCAGGTTCATTGGATGAATATAAATTGGAGGGAGGTTCCTTTTATGATGATTATAATGAAGTGTTGGAGGACTGTAAAGCATATAGTCATAAAATAGATTCATTGAATGTAGTCTGTATGGATATGGAGAAAAAAGGAATACCCGGAGATTCTATCCGTAAAGTTTATGCTTCAGCAAAAGAATGGTATGGAAATATTTTAAAAATAAAAAGTGACTATGTTAGGCAGAATCCGGATAAAGATGTATCAGTATATGTAATGTCACAGTTGACAAGGGACCAGTTGGGGGATGCTTTTAATGTTTTGACTGACCGGGTAAAGGAAGGAATGATGGCTCCTTTATATCAGAGAATGAGAGAAGGATATGAGAAAGAACTGGCTCGCGATAAAGCAAAAGAAGCAATGAAACCAGGTAATCCTGCTCCGGAATTTACTTTGAAGGATTTGGATGGAAAGAATTTTGACTTATCTTCTCTGAGAGGTAAATATGTAGTGCTTGATTTCTGGGGAAGCTGGTGTGGATGGTGCATAAAAGGAATTCCCGAAATGAAAAAGGCATATGAAAAATACAAGGGAAAAATAGAATTTGTAGGGATTGACTGCAATGATACAGAGGATAAATGGAAAAAAGCAGTAGCTGAGCATCAATTGCCGTGGATTAATGTACGCAATATAGGTGAACCGGATGTGGCGGTGATGTATGGAGTAAGTGGTTATCCCACTAAATATGTGATTGATCCTGAAGGGAAAATTGCTAAACAGGTAGTTGGCGAGGATCCCGAATTTTATATGTATCTGGACGCATTGATGAAATGATGAAAGGTTCCGGATAATTATGAATAACAGAGGTGTGCCATTATTTGAACACACCTCTGTTGTTTAATTTAGAATTTTTTTACGCGTATATGACAGTAAGGTTCTCCTCCCGTTTTATCGTAATAGTGCTGATGATAGTCTTCTGCTTCCCAAAATTTCTCGGCAGGGCGTAATTTGGTATTGACTCTATGACCTTTCGAGCGAAGCAGTTCGATGACCTCTTCAGCTTCGGATTTTTGTTTTTCATCCATGTAGAAAATCATACTCCGATATTGCGGTCCGAGGTCAGGACCTATTCCATCGGTTTGTGAAGGATCATGTATTTCAAAAAAAAGTTTGCACAAATCCACATAAGAAACCATGTCGGCGTCATAATCTACAAAAATAGCTTCTACATGGTGGGTCATGTGGGCTTTTACCTGAGTATATGTGGGGTTGGCTTCCGGACCACCTGTATAACCGACTGTAGTGTTTAGTACACCCGGAATACGTTCGAACTGATGTTGTACGCCCCAGAAGCATCCGGCGGCGAATATCGCTTTTTCTACTTTCATGTTCTTTATTCTTTTAAAATTGTATGCCAAATATACGGAATACCCTTTAAAACGAGAAACCTACCTTATGCTTTTTTTAATTAAACTAAAGGAATATCGTTAAAGATTCCTCTACCTTTGCAACCGGAATTAATTAATATAGAAAATCGGATGAAACAGATCGTATGTTATCTTATGTTGCTATGTGCATGTATGCAGTTGCAGGCGCAAACTTACGATGAGCTGATAACCTGTGCGTTGGATGCGGCAAAAAACGACAGTTTGACAAAATCAGAAATTTTGTTCAAACAGGCATTGAAGATGGATCCTGCCAATATGCGTAATGCTTTATTGTTTACTAATCTAGGAACGGTCCAGCGGAGATTGGGGAAAATAGATGATGCTATTGATTCGTACACGTTATCCTTGAATATTACTCCATATTCTGTTGTTACATTGCTCAATCGTGCTTCACTCTATTTGGAGAAAAATTTGTTTGACAGGGCTTATGTGGATTATTGCAATGTGATTGATATAGATAAGACAAATAAGGAAGCGTTACTTTTCCGGGCTTATATTTATATGCAACGTAGGGATTATAAGGGAGCGAGAATAGATTATAATACTTTATTACAGGAGGAACCGGGGAATAATACTGCACGTTTGGGCAGGGCACTTTTAAATCAGAAGGAGTTGAAGTATCGTGAATCTTTAGAAGATTTTAACAAATTGGTTTCCGATAATCCCAGAGATGTTTCTTATTTGAAAGCTCGCGCTACATTGGCTGTAGAAATGAATACGCCTGATTTGGCTTTATTGGATTTGGAGGAGGCCGCCAAACTGGCACCGGACGATGCGGAAATTTATGTGATGTGTGGTGAGATTTATTTAAGTCAGAAGAAAAAAAGAGAAGCGTATGTTGCTTTTGAAAAAGCAATAGAGTTGGGAGTTCCCCGACCGGAATTACAGGATAAGCTGAAAGCAAGTAAGTAAAAATACGAACAGGATTATTGTCAGACAATCATCATGCTTTTACAAGAGGCTGTCTCAAAATAGAGTTGAGATGGCCTCTTTTGTTTCATCTCCAATTGAAGTCATTTGGATTTTTCTCAA